>JACMJL010000269.1 GCA_014380625.1 Clostridiaceae bacterium | reverse complement strand
TCTAAAAGAATTTCTATATCTTCATTTTTTATATTAAATTTATTAATATTATTATCAATTGCGGTTTTCATAGCATCATACACGCTGTTAGCTTTATTTGTGATTAAAGCATCAGAAGCACTTTCAAAAATATGTCTTACTGGATATTTACTTTTTGTGGATACATTTAAAAATGATTCTGTTAAAGGTGTATAAGTAAATAAAATTTCATTTTGAAGTTGATGTAAACACCTTTGAATTTCATTTAATTGGATTACTCTATTTTTAAAGTTATCTGAATATAAAAATCCTGCAGTAGTTGATGCTGAAAGAATTAATAAACATCCGATTAGTTTTAATATCCCCATACTACCGCCTCCAAAGGCTTTCACTTCTATTAAAATCGTAAACTTCTTCTAGAGTTCCAACCCCATTAACTCCACTTAAAACAATTGCTATACTAAATACTCTATTTTCAACAATCTCTTGAAATACGGCTCTTTTATACAGATCTTCAACATTGTTGCCATGAATGGTTGTTACAATACTTACGCCACAATTTAATGCCATTAACAAACTTTCCATATCCTTTTTTGTACCAATTTCATCGCATACAATTACATCCGGGGACATACTTCTTATTGCTAACATTATCCCTTGAGATTTTGGGCAATTATCAAAAATATCAGTTCTAAACCCCAGATCCATTTGAGGAATACCATTATAGCAACCTCCCAATTCACTTCTTTCATCAATTACACAAACTTTTTTTCCTTTAAAGTCGCTATTTTTTATCCCAGCCGAAATTTTCCTAGTAATATCTCGTAGCAATGTAGTTTTGCCACATTTAGGCGGTGAAATAATTATTGTATTCTTAATAGACTCCATATTAATAATATATGGCATTACTTTAGCTGAACAATCAATAACCTCTCTACAAACCCTAATATTTAATGAGGCTATGTCCTTTATTGTTTTAATTCCTTCATTTTGAATAACACAACTACCACATAAACCAACTCTATGCCCTCCTTTGATTGTAATGTAACCCTGTTTTATTTCCTCTTCAAAGGCGTATATAGAGTAATTACTTATCTTCTGCAATACAAATTTAACATCTTCAAAGGTTGCCTTATAGCTCTTAATTATTTCATCATTTCCTACTTGAAATATCAATGGCTTGTTTACTTTTATCCTAACCTCTTGAAGCTTGTTCAATTCCATAATTTTTTCCATTTCTTTTTTTATTTCTAAAGGTAATATATCTAAGATTTCTTTTGTGTTCATATTTCTAATCCCCCTCTCTTCTTTAATTACTATTTCAATTTATATAGAATTATTCCAATAAAAAAAATAACCGTAAAAAAATTTTACGGTTATTTTATATATTTAATCTATTAGATTAAACTCTTTCCATGTATTCACCATTTCTAGTATCTATTCTAATTGTGTCACCTTCATTTACAAAGAGTGGAACTGGTACTATAGCTCCTGTTTCAACAGTTGCTGGCTTAAGTACGTTATTTGTAGTGTTTCCCTTTGCACCAGGTTCACAAGCTGTAATAAGTAATTCTACAAAATTTGGCGCTTCAACTGAGAAAGCACTTCCTTTAAAGAATTTTATTACTGCAAACATATTTTCTTTTAAAAACTTAATTGCATTTTCAACTTGCTCAAAGCCTAATGGAATTTGTTCAAAAGTTTCTTGATCCATAAAGTAATATAATGCTCCATCTGAATACAAATATTGCATTTCTTTTCTCTCAATTACTGCTTCTAAAAGCTTAACAGTTGGGTTAAATGTTGTATCTGTAACACCACCTGAAATTACATTTCTTAGTTTAGTTCTTACAAACGCTGCCCCTTTGCCTGGCTTTACATGTAAAAATTCAATTACTGTAAAGACTTGTCCATCAAGTTCAAACGTTGTACCTTTTCGTATATCTCCTGCTGAAATCATTGAGTATCCCTCCAAAATCTTAATTCATTAATATTATAACCTACTTAGGTAAATTAATGCAAATATATTACAAAGTAATTAGTCCTTTAGTTGATTTAGAAAGTACCTCATACCCATCTTTCGTCACCGCAACTAAATCTTCTATTCTTACTCCCCTTTTTCTGGAATATAAGTTCCAGGTTCATCAGTAATCACCAAAAATCTTTTCATCATAGAAGCACTTTATTTCTCAAGTTTTTCATTATAAATGAAAATAACCGCTTTTCCTATTTCAATCTGAACAATGATATTTTATCAGACCTTTGAAGTATTTTCAATTAGTAATTTCTTATATTCTACTTGAATTTAAAAAAATCAACATTTATTTCTGCAATATACTCTTTATCCTCTGTTTCAACAATATTTACTTCATTTATATCTTTAATTATTTCTTGCATCTTCATCATTTTTAATCCTTCTAGTAATCCACCAATTTCACCCTTATATTTAACTTCTGTATTAATAAAATTTTTATTAATAGAATTTTTGTCAATTTTTATTAAAATAAAATTCGATGAGCAGCTATTTATAGTATTTAGGATATCACTATAATTAAAAGTTTTATGTATCTGTTCTGATCTCCCTTTAACAACATTAGTATTTAAAGAAAGATTTTTATCATTTTTAATTTTTATAACATAAATATTACATATAAATAGCAGAATAAAAGAAAAAAATAAAAATATTATTAAGGAGATTTTTTTATTTTTTATTTTCATTTTTTTACCTCTAGCGCAGCTTCAAATTTTTCTACATTATTTTCTACATAAGGTGCAATTAGATACACTATATTACATTTTTTAATTGCTTCCAAATCTTTAACACAATTAGAAAACTCACTTTTATCTTTAATAATAATCTTTAAGTTCAAAGTTGACCCTTTGAAGTTTGCTCCTTCAAAGGTAAAATGACCAACTATATTTTCTTGAAAAAAACCTAAGACATTATCTTTTTCCCTATATATATTTGTATTTAAAACTTGACTTTCAACATTATTCGAAATCTTTTCTTTCGAATTAATTTCACAAATGCCCTGGAAAATATGTACTACAAGAAATATGTTCACCATAATTATAAAAGTGATACTATAATTTACCAACCTCTTCTTTCGCTTGAATATTTTATCTTTTATCTCATGGGGTAGGAAGTTTATCTCTCTCATTTCATTACACCTGTTATTTAAAACTGCCTAGCAGTTTTTCTTTTTTATATTTATCTAAAGTTTTCACAACCATACTATTAAAAACATTGTTTTTCTCATGTTTAGGATTTATACTAATATCTACCAAGTAAATATTTTTTACATTTATTAATTGGTCGGAAAACTTATTTTTAAAGATTTCAAGATTTAACAGTAGCTTTTCCTCATCACCACTGAAACTTTCTATAATTGAATTAGCTACTAAATTATTTTCATTTATAGCTAATATATATAACCCTTTATCATAAATAAATAGCATAATATAATTATCTACGTTTATGCTTTTTTTATAGTATTTTTTTATAGCAAATTGAACAAGTATTATTTTTTTAATGTTTTTATAACAATTATTTTCTCTTAAAAAGGCTATTTTTTGAGAATTAATGTAGAAAACTATAACTTCAATACATTCATTCAAGTGATTAGTCACCTTATAATCAAACAATATATTATTCGTATTTCCTACGGAAAAGCATAGTTCGTTTTTTACTAGATTATAAAGTAATTCGCCTTTAGCTTTTGGTAAGTTAAATTTCTTTATGTATACTTCTTCATCACAAATTAATAGATATAAATTTCTATTTACCATATCACTCCCTTCTTTTCTGTTTTTTCCAAAAAAATTCAACTCCGTTTTTATTATTCTATTATTTTCTATTTCAATTAGCATATTTCTATGCAAAATCATATTATTCTTCCACTTTCATATATTGAACTCGTATAAGTATAGTTGATCATTTCATCTACCACCTCATAATTATATTTATCTTTTTTTAAAATACCATCCTCATATTGATAGATTAATATAAAACAATCACTATCAATACTATATCTTATATATGACTTTTCATAAGAAGCTATCAAGCTTTCACCAAAAATCTTGAAATAATTCTTTATATCTTCTCTATTTATAGAAATTAAATTAACTCTTATAAATTCTGTGGTATACGTTAACAAATATTCCTTATATTTTTTATCATGTTTTTCTTCCAAAACATATTTTTCAAAATAATTTAAATGTTCTTTTTCATCAATTATAAGCTTAAGACCTAACATAACTATCATCATGCATAAAAATGAAATTAACAGGGTATACAGCAATATATACCCCTTTGAATTTTTTATATTTTTAAATATAAACACCTCTCAAAACTTTTTCCTTCACTAGTGACTATATTAAGATAAATTAGATTTCCTTTTATAGTAAATTTAAATGCACTAATGTTTCTTAATATAATATTTGTTGCAGAACTATAGGAGTTGTTATAGTAAGTTACAACTATATTACCTAAATTCTTTTCCTTTTCTATAAAATATATTTCCTTTTTTGTTCCATCTAACTTCTCAACTTTTATTTTATTGTTAATTACAATGGTATTTATTGTATTTTGATGGATTTCGT
The DNA here is from genome assembly GCA_014380625.1 of Clostridiaceae bacterium. GTDB lineage: Bacteria > Bacillota > Clostridia > Clostridiales > Clostridiaceae > JACMJL01. The sequence goes on along the minus strand of JACMJL010000269.1, from coordinate 67,949 downwards.
TTTCAATAAATATCATAGCTTCATTTACGTAGGAACAACTTCTACTATTAATAATTAATTTATTGTATAAATAGTTGAATCGTAAAAATGTTGGTATTATCATAGCTATAATAATGCTGCACAATCCAATAGCAGTAATTAACTCAACTAATGAAATACCCTTATTTTTTTTTAATAATTTCCTTTGAAGGATTCGCATTCTATCATTTCTTCTTTATTTACATATTTAAAATATATTCTTGTATTTACCTTTAAAACCTTATCCCTACTTATTAACATAACTATGTAAGGTTTAACTAAGGGTGTTTTATCTGTAAAACAATCAGCTATTTTACTACACTTAATTTTATCAAAGTTCATATTTTCATTATCAATATATATTTTTCCATTATCACTTAAATTAATAAGTTCTAAATATGTGGTGTTATAGGTTAGTTCCTTTGAGACTTCTTCCAATAAACATATATATTTTTCTTTAAGTTCTAAATACTGTTTTAATCTAATATTTCTTAATTCCGCTTGCATTATGTAGGAAAACAAAACTATTATTATTGATAAAGCACATAATACTTCTATAATTGTAAACCCCTCTTTTTTATTTAATCTCCAAATATCCGGTACCAACACAGATTGTAAGTTCACTTTTATTCTTAAATTTATCTAAAAAACTAATTGTACAAGCATTGCTTATAAAACCATACTTGTCAATAGAAATACAATTATACCCATCATGTACAATAATATCTTTCAATTTAAAGTCCCTGGGAAGCAATATCTTATCAATATAATTTGTTCCTATTTTAAATACAATTTTATTATTTATTGTATCAAAAATGATATCCCCTCCTTTAAATTTATTCCTACAATACAGTCTGGATTTATTTATGAAGGTTAAAATATTAGTTTTACAGCCTTCTACCTCTAAAGTGTTTTCATGAATTACAACCTGTTCTGCGCTGATTAAAATGCTTCCCGCTAATAGTAGAAATATTCCAATAACTACTATATTCTCAATTAGGGTCCAACCCTTTTTAATCTTTATTTTTATATACTTCAGTGACCGATCGATCTGCACCTGTGCCACTTACTTCATTCACTAAAAATTTGTTATTTTTGGCAGTGACAACTACATCATAGGTCTTACTATCACTATCAAAGGTCACAGTGGTATCATCTCCTAAAACCACTACTTTTGCACTATCACTAACAACATCAGTTACTGCTTTAATTGAAGCGAAAATTTTACTCTGGGTTAAAACACCTTCTTCTTCTGTGTAACTTTCCATAGATGTATCAAAAATCTGTCTAGCTGTATTAACAACTTTTGCTTTTTTAGCCTTGTCTTGATACCCTATAACCTTTGGAACTAGAAATCCTGAAAGTATTATAATGATGGATACAACAACTATTAACTCTATTAATGTAAAGCCTTTCTTTCTACTATTCTTTTTCGTCAATTTCATTTTACATTCCTCCTCCTCGTATAATTTACTAACTTATGGAATCCATTATATTAAACATAGGCATCATAATTGAGAAAATGACAACTCCGATAATCATAGCAAGTATAACAATCATTATTGGTTCTAATAAAACAGTAAGATTTTCAATCTCACGTTTTACATCATCCTCAATAATCTCCGAGGCTTTATTAAGCATCATTGATAACTGTCCAGTTTCTTCGCCTACTGCAATCATGGACATAACTAAAGGTTCAAAAATATTAACCCTATTTAATGCCGAAACTGCACTTTTTCCCTTCATAATTTCATCAATACTTAACAATAGACGTTCCTTAATAATTTTATTTTCAGTACAAAATGTTGAAAATTGAATTGATTTAAATACTGTGTTTCCACTTTCTAATAAAATACTCATAGCTTTTATAAACTTTAATTCAACTAGTTTAATATACAATTTTTTAAATAATGGGACTTTCAATAAAATACCATCTTTTATTTGCATTCCTTTAACAGACTGAAAGTACTTTTTTACAAGGATTACAACCATAACAATACCTAATACTATAAAAAGAAAGTTATTTTTAAGAAAATAACTTAGGTTAAGAATAATGATTGTGATTCTAGGTAACTTCTGTCCTAGTGAAAGTAAAGTTACAGAAAATGATGGAACTATTTTTATCATTAGTATAGTAGTTATTAATACAGTTAAAATTAGTAATAATAATGGGTAGGTCAATGAGGATACAATCTTTTTTATTAATTTATCTTCTCTTTCGAAGTAATTAGCCTGTGAAATAAATATGCCACCTAAATTGCCACTTTCTTCACCAATTTTAATCATATTTATCATGATACTTGGGTATATTACTTTAGACTTTTCAAAGCTAGTTCCTAGGGCTTCACCCTTTTCTACTTCTTTCTTAATTTCATTTAAACTATCTTTTATATATCTTTTTTCACTTTGGTTACTTAATAATTCTAATGCCTCTGAAATACTAATTCCACAATCAAGTATGGTAGCTAATTGGTTACACATCAAAGCTAAATCACGTTTTGAAACTTTATTAAATACCCCATTTATCTTATATCTTTTTACCTTCTTATAATTTAGCAGATAATAACCTCTATCCCTTAGGATTAGATTTAATGCTATTTCATCTCTACATTGGATTTTCCCACCATGAAACACACCGTCTAAGTTCTGAGCTTTAAACATATACTCATTCATTGAATACTCCTCAAATTTAATAATCATAGGCAAACTTCATATATTCCTCCAATGTGGTAATTCCGTTCACTAAAAGATATAAACATTCATCTTTTAATGAGGTCATTCCTTTAACTAGACTATTTTCCCTAATTTCATCTACATCACCTGAAGTAGCTATGATTTTTCTATAAACTTCATCCATATACATAATTTCATAAATTGCAGTTCTACCTGAATAACCAGTAAACCCACATTTATTACATCCAGTACCTATAAAGAGATGACTATTTTTTCCTAAATGCTTCAATTCTGTTTCACTCGGTAAATATTCCTTTTTACAATATGGACAAATCTTTCTTACCAAGCGTTGTGCTAAAACTGCAATTAGTGAGTCAGCTAATAAATAATAGGGAACTCCCATATCTTTTAATCTTGAAATCGAGCCGGCTGCATCCTTAGTATGCAATGTAGAGATCACTAGATGTCCTGTGATAGCTGCCCTTACTGCCATTTCTGCCGTCTCAGTATCCCTTATCTCTCCTACCATGATAATATCTGGGTCCTGTCTTAGGATGCTCCGTAATCCACTCGAAAAGCTTAAACCTATTTTAGGATTTACATTAATTTGATTTACTCCCTGAAGAAAATACTCTACTGGATCCTCAATTGTTATTATATTTTTATCCTTTTTATTTAAATGATTAAGCATTGAATATAGGGTGGTGGATTTACCGCTACCTGTTGGTCCAGTAATTAAAACCATTCCACTAGAATGTTTTAATATTTCGTTAATTATTAAAATATTATTTTTTCTAATTCCCAAGGCTTGAAAGTTCATTTCAACCCCATTTTTATAAAGTATTCTAATTACTATTTTCTCCCCAAATATAGTAGGAATAATTGAAACTCTAAAATCATAATTTAAGTTTTTCACAAAGGACTGGAACTTACCGTCTTGAGGTATTCGTTTTTCAGAAGTTTCCATATTGCTCATTATCTTCACCCTGGTAGATACCATTGTATGTATATTAACTGGAAGTTCTATAAGCTCTGTAAGTATGCCATCTATTCTTAACCTGACTATGACTACCTCTTCAAAGGGTTCAATATGTATGTCACTGGCCTTTCCAACCACAGCCTGATTAATAATATAGTCAACAATTTTCACTACTGGTGCATCCTTCACCTCTTCAGTTGTCTCAATGTTAGAGTTTATGATGATCTTTTCTATTTTAAAATTTTTCAATACATTTTCAGTAGTTTGGCGATCATAATATTTATCAATTAATGTGGTAATTTGATCTGCTACTCCAAAATATGCTTTTATCTCCTTTCCGGTAACAAACTTAATTGCATCTATTGCTTCTACATTCAAAGGGTCCGCCATAACAACCGATAGAACTTTACCCTTTAATTGATAGGCAAAAGCACAATATTTTACTGAAATTTCTTTTGGAATGGATTCAGTTGCTAGATAATTTATTTCTGTACTATCAAGATCAATGAATGAAACATTAAACTTTTTCTCCAAAATACTTATTATTGTTTTCTTATTGATGGTTCCCTGTGAGATTAGTATTTCTGTCAGTGCTTTTCCATTAGTCTTTTGTAGATTCTTTAAACTAACCATTTGTTGCGACGATATTAAACTCTCCTGAATTAGTATTTCTTCAAATTTCAAGTTCATTAGAACAACTCCTCATGGGGTTAAGGCCTCTTACATCATAGTATTATAACTACTCTCAAAATTTTTAATCACTTTTAGAATAAAAATTTTAAAAGTGATTAAACTAATATGAATTTTAAAAAATAATCAATAAAAAAAGAAGGATACTCACTTAATATGAATACCCATCTTAATCGATACACTTAATTTATTATCCTAATTTCTATTTATCATAACTAATATATCTAATATTATCTTCAGCCGTAAATATTACCATAAATTCAAGTCTATTTCTTAAACTCAGGTCTAAGTTCTTTAGCTCTCCCCATATTTCCTTTTAATAACTTCCAGGTGTAGTTATGAGCTTGTACCCCGTTTGAATAATCTTTATGTTTCCAATCATTCAATACATTTAGAAAAACTTCCTTTTCTTCCTTTGATATTAATTTATTATCTTTTACAATAAACATAGCTTCATTAATACTTTGATCATTTATAGGTATTTCCCCAATAATCAGATTATCTTCTGCCACAATTAAGGTATTTGCCATTTGATGAATTAGATCGTAAATATCCTCTGCGCTCTTTATTATAGACTTATCAATTTTAACTTTATCCAGATCCAGCTTATTTTCCTCTTCAATTTGTTCCATTGATTTCGTAACTTCCGGATTTTTTACTTGTTCTTTATATATAATTTGTTCTTTAGCAAAAAATAATATTCCAGCAATAATTATAATTACTAAACTAATAGTTATCCATTTCATATATTTTCTCATATATTAACACCTCACCAATAACATTATATACTTATTTTTATAATTTTACTTATAAATTACAATTATGCAGTTGAAATATTTTAAAAATATCAACTGCCCTTGTTAATATACTCCTTGATTGTTATTGTTTTTCTATCTTTATTTTAAAACTATAAAATGATATACTAATTTCATTAACTTAAGTTATATAGTTAATTTGAAAGGATGATATTCATGGCTTTAGACGGCATTTTTTTATACAGCATTGTAAAAGAACTTAAAGATGAATTAATTAATGGCAAAGTAGAAAAAATTAATCAACCTGAAAAGGATGAAATAGTTTTAAATATACGAAATGCAAAAAATTCTTATCGTCTTTTAATAAGCTCTAGTTCCACCTATCCGAAAATACACCTCACAAATGTTAATAAACCTAATCCCCTTACAGCACCAATGTTTTGTATGGTGCTTAGGAAGTATCTTGGTGGAGGTAAAATAATTGATATTAGACAACTTGACACTGATAGGGTGGTTTTAATTGATTTTGAGAGTATGGATGAACTTGGATTTAACAGTGTGTATTCCTTGATAATAGAAATAATGGGTAGACACAGTAATATTACTTTGATAAGACATAGAGATAAAATAATAATGGATAGTATAAAACACATAACACCTGATATAAATTCAGTGCGCTCTATATATCCTGGTCTTAAGTTTATTTATCCACCTGAATCAACTAAATTAAATCCTCTTGATTTTAACTTTGACAACTTTAAAGACTTTTACACTACTAACGAATTAATAACAGATGAAAATTTATTTTCTAAAATGTTTACTGGAATCAGTGGACCTTTTTCAAAGGACTTGTTAGATGAATTTTTTAATTCAAATTCAATAGAGGCGCAAACTGACCTTAGATACTTATTCTTTTTTGCGCAAAAAAGCTTTTTGAAAATTAAGGAAGGTGATTTCCACTATAGTACATACTTAGAAAATGGTGTTGTTAAAGATTTTTATTGCTTCAAACTCAGAAAGTATGATGAAACCAATACTAAATCCTATTCTACTCCATCTATACTTTTAGAGAATTTCTACTATGAGAAAGATAAATTTAATAGACTTAATTCTAAGAGCTCTGATTTGCAAAGATTGATAAATACTAATATAGATAGATGTTTGAAAAAAATCAAAATTTTAGAACATACCCTTAAAGAATGTGATGATAAAGACAGTTTTAAAATATCTGGAGAACTATTAACTGCAAATATTTATAATATAAAACCAGGCATGAAAACCATTGAAGTTTTAAATTATTATTCAGAAAAAGAGGAGTATTTAAGTATCAAATTAGACCCTACTAAATCCCCTTCTGAAATTATTCAAGTATTTTTTAAAAAATATAATAAATTGAAAAAAGCTGAAGAAGCAGGCAAAATACAACTTAAAAATGCTACTGAAGAGCTAGATTATTTAAATTCAGTTTTTACAAATATAAAAAATTCTGAGACTTACGAAGAAATTGAAGAAATTAGAAAGGAATTAATGCAAACTGGTTACATTAAATTCAAGAAAACAGATAAAATTAAAAAAGCCAAGGCTACTAAGCCTATGCATCTTATTTCTTCTGATGGAATTGATATCTATGTAGGAAAAAATAATTTCGAAAATGATGCTTTAACAACAAAATTTGCTGATAAACATGATCTTTGGCTTCACACAAAAAATATTCCAGGTTCTCATGTTATAATCAAAAAGTTCGGAGATATTCCTGATAATACTTTAATTGAAGCTGGAGCTTTAGCTGCTTTTTACAGTAAAGCTAGAGAATCCCTAAAGGTTGCTGTGGATTACACAGAAATAAAAAACGTAAAAAAACCTACAGGTGCTAAACCTGGTATGGTTATTTATTACACTAATAAAACTATTTTAAGTGACCCCAAAAGTCCAGAAGAACTTGGTTTAACTGTGGTTAAGTAGGGCCTATTAAATTTAAAGAAGATACTAATCTATTAAAATATGATTAGTATCTTCTAATTTATTATTTACTCAAATATTGGTAGTAATAACATAAAAGTCTTCCATTATATAGTTTTCTGTTTTTATCTGCCTTTGCACCAAAGAATTTTTGAAAGTCTTCAAAGGAAGTAATTGCAAAACATGACCAATTATCAAGGTTCCTATACATTTTACCTAAACTTATATATAATTTTTCAATTTGCTCTTTCTCTCCTATTCTTTCGCCATAAGGAGGATTGCATATTATACACCCTTTTTTCTTTTTAGCACTGAATTCTTCCATAGGGAGTGTTTGAAAAGCTATATATTTATCAACTCCAGCCTTAACAGCATTGTCTCTAGCAGTTCTTAAGACACTTCCATCTATATCCGATGCTAAAATTCTGAATTCTTCTTTGTTTATTGATTTTTCTGCACCCTCTCTTACCTGTTCCCAAACATCCTTAGGCATTATTGGCCATTGCTCACATACAAAAGTTCTATTAAGCCCTGGCGCTATATTTTTACCAATTAAGGCAGCTTCAATGGGTATTGTGCCAGATCCACACATAGGGTCAACCAATTCTTTAGAAGTATTCCAGTCACTTAAAAGAACAAGTGCTGCCGCTAAGGTCTCTTTCATAGGTGCTTCTCCTGCTAGATTCCTATACCCTCTTTTATGTAGTCCAGGGCCTGTGGTGTCCATAGTTAAAGTTACTAAATCCTTTAATATACCTACTTCGATTTTATATACTGGTCCATCTTCTTCAAACCAATCTTTTTTATATGTATTTTTCATACCTTCTACTACAGCTTTTTTAACTATACCCTGACAATCAGGTACACTATGTAGCTGAGACTTTATAGATTTACCTGTAATATGCATTACTCCATCTTCAGGTATATATTCCCCCCAATTTACTGCAAGGGTACCTTGAAATAATTCTTCAAAACTTCTTGCCTCAAATTGAGCCATTTGTATTAGAACTCTGTCTGCAGTTCTCAGCCAGATGTTACATATAGCAATATCCATTTCATCTCCATCAAAGGTAACCTTACCATTTTCTAATTCTAAATCCTCATAGCCTAATTTCTTCAGTTCCTTAGCAGTTACTGCTTCTAGCCCAAAGGTCGTAGTAGCAATTAATTTAAAATCCATCTTTATCTCTCCTAATCTGTAATTTCAATCATTATTGGACAATGGTCCGATCCCATAACTTGGGGTAATATTGTGGCTTGTGTAACCTGTGGTAATAAGTTATTTGAAACAAAATGATAATCAATTCTCCAACCGGTATTGTTTTCTCTTGCATTAAATCTATAACTCCACCAAGAATACTCTATTAATTCAGGGTTGATTACTCTATAGGTATCACTATAGCCATTGCTAATAAACTTATCTAGCCAAGCTCTTTCAATAGGTAAAAAGCCAGAGGTTTTTTCATTTGCTTTAGCATTTTTTATGTCCATAGGTGTATGTGCGGTATTATAATCTCCACAAATTAAAAGCTTCTTGCCTTGATTTACTAGAGTATTGCAATACTCCAAAAGAGCATCATAGAATTCTAATTTATAATTTAACCTTTCCTCATCTCTTTGTCCATTAGGAAAGTATATATTTAGTAAAATAAAATCCTTAAACTCAGTTTCTATAATTCTTCCCTCTAGGTCAAAGCGTTCAATTCCCATACCATGTTTTATTGATATAGGCTCCTCTTTAGTGTAAGTTGCAACACCACTATAACCCTTCTTTTCTGCAAAACTAAAATATGATTTATATCCTTCTATATTTCTTAGTTCTTCCGTTAATTTATCTCCTTGAATTTTAGTTTCCTGAATGCATACTATGTCCGGATTTTCATCCTTAATAAAGTCCAAAAAACCCTTTTTAGCTACAGCTCTTAATCCATTTACATTCCAAGAATATATTTTCAAAATAATTACCTCCAATCAAAACCTTGTGAACTAATTATATAGTTTTTATCAAAAAAAGAAAAGAAAAAGGTTTTAAAAAAACCTTTTTCCTGTACAATACTATTAATTATTAGGCTTATAATCCTCATTCATAATTCCAAACTTACCAAATAAATAGAAGATTATTGATAAAGACATACCTACTACTGCTGCAAAAGACATACCTTTTAATTCTCCTGCGCTGCCTAGTTTAACACTGGCACCACTTACTCCAATTACAAAGGTAACAGCAGCTAATATCATATTATAGTTCTTACTGAAATCAACCTTGCTTTCAACAAACATTCTAATTCCTGATGTAGCTATTACCCCGTATAACATTATAGTAACGCCTCCCATTACAGGAACAGGAATGTACTGAATCGCAGCTGATACTTTTCCTATAAAGGAAAATGCTATAGCAAGGAGAGCAGCTCCTCTTATAACCCAAACTGAATATACTTTAGTTATAGCCATAACGCCGATATTTTCACCATAGGTAGTATTAGGTGAAGATCCAAATAAACCTGAGATAATATTTGAAATACCATCACCTAGAAGTGAGAGATGTAAACCAGGATCTGTCATTAAATCCTTTTCAGTTATCTTCCCAGTTACTATTAAATGACCAATATGTTCTGCTAATACCACAAGGCATGCTGGAGCGATAATAAATATTGCATGCATACTAAAAGTAGGTGCTGAAAATGTTGGAAGAGCAAACCAATGTGCTTCAGAAATAGCTTTTGTATCCACCATTCCCAATGCTAAAGCAAGTAAGTAACCTGCAACAACAGAGATTAGGATAGGAATAATCTTCATAAACCTTCTGAAAACTACAGTTCCTATTACACCTACAGCTAAGGTAAACATTGAAACCAATATTACATTAGGACCTGCTGTGAAAGCTTGTACAACACTTCCAACTGCAGTAGCTGGTGCTACAAGGCCTGCCTGTTGAGCTGCTACAGGTGCTAATTCTAAACCTATTATAGCAACCACTGAACCCATTACTGCTGGTGGCATAACAACATCTATCCATTTTATCCCTGCATATTTAATTATAAAGGACACAACTACAAAGAATATACCAAAGAAAATGAAGCCACCTTGAGCCGCCGCAAAGTTATGTGTATCTCCCATAATTAAAAAAGTTGGTGCTAAAAATGCAAAGCTTGAACCAAGATAAGCTGGTATTTTACCCTTAGTTACAAAACTATATAAAAGAGTTCCTATACCATTCATTAATAAAACTATTGCTGGATTAATCCCAAAAAGTATTGGAACTAAAACTGTTGCACCAAACATGGCGAATAAGTGCTGAAAACTAAGGGGTAATAGTTGAAGTAACGGCAATTTTTCTTCGATTCCTACAAAATTTTTTTCTGGATTTTTCATTAATATTCCTCCTTTTAGTCGTTGCTTAATATTTTAAAAGATTAAAGACTATAAATCTTAACTGAGTCAGTTCCATCAATTTCAACTAACTCAACTGAAATTAATTCCTCTTTTGAAGTTGGGATGTTTTTACCTACATAATCAGCTCTTATCGGAAGTTCTCTATGGCCTCTGTCAATAAAGCTAGCAAATTGGATCATTTTTGGTCTTCCCTCAAAAATAATTGCATCGATGGCAGCTCTGGCGGTTCTTCCAGTATAAAGAACATCATCAACTAGAATTACAATTTTATCTTTAACCTTAATGTGTAATTCTTTTCTATTAATTATAGGCTGATCATTTACTTGAGTAAGGTCATCACGATATAATGATATATCTACATCTCCAACCTCAATCTTTGTACCTTCAATGCTTTCAATTTTCTTTGCAAGTCTTCTAGCCAAGGGGATTCCTCGTGTTTTAATGCCAATTAACAGAAGTTCATCGACACCTTTATTTTTTTCTATAATTTCATGGGCCATTCTAGTAATTGTCCTATCAATAGATTTTTCATCTAAAAGAACTGCTTTTAATTTCATCTTTCACCTCCATTTTTATAATAAAAAAAGCCCACCCACGAGGGGAAGGCAATGAATCCAAAACGTCCTATTTTCATGCCTTATGACCTCACAGGATCATTTAAAGGTATTATCTAATAAGCATAATATCACAGAATTTTATTTAATTCAACATTTTTTTAAATTATTTATAAGAATACTAAAATAACTAGGTATTGGAGCAGAAAATTCCATATACTCTCCACTGGTTGGATGAATAAAGCCTAGTTTTTGTGCATGAAGTACTTGGCCTTTTAAGCTGAATTTTTGTTTCTTAAATCCATAGACTGGGTCTCCTACTAATGGATGCCCAATATGTGCCATATGAACTCTTATTTGATGAGTTCTTCCAGTCTCAAGTATGCATTTAATAAGTGTGTACTCCTTATACCTTTCAATAACTTTATAATGAGTAATTGCATTTCTACCACCTTTTAAAATAGCAATTTTTATTCTTTGTGAAGGATGCCTACCCAGGGGTTCATCAATGGTTCCCTCTTCATCTTTAATTATTCCTTCCACTAAAGCTAAATATTCTCGAGTCATTGTATGCGCTTTTAACTGCTCAGCGAGTTTATTATGAGCTAAATCATTTTTCGCTACTATCAAAGCCCCTGTTGTGTCCTTATCTATTCTATGGACAATTCCAGGTCTCATTACTCCATTAATGCCAGATAAGTCCTTACAGTGAGCAAGAAGGGCATTAACCAATGTTCCTGATTGTACTCCAGGTGCAGGATGAACCACCATGCCTTGTGCCTTATTAACAACAATAACATCACTATCTTCAAACAAGATATCTAATTGCATTTTTTCTGCTAAAACATTCATCTCCACTGCCTGTGGAATACTAAATTCTACTAAATCATTTAATTTAAGTTTATAATTGCTTTTTTTAATTCTTCCATTAACCTCTACATTTGAATCTTCTATAATTCCTTGAATATACGATCTGGATTTATCCTGATAATAGGTTGAAAGAAAGGTATCTAATCTTACACCTACAAAAGCTTCTTCAATTTGTAATTGGTTTTTTTCCATTTTAAAAATCCTTCCCCCCATTAACTCAATCCCTAATCAGGTAATTGATTCTTATATTGTTCGTTACTTATCTTATCCATGGGATCTACGTATCCATCTACGTCATCATCCTCATAATAATCCGGTGTATTCCTAATATTATTAAATCTTGCTACTGATTGATAGCTATCCTCTGCATCAAACTGGGTATCATCTTTAAAGTCATTAAATCCAAATCCAAAGGGCTTTCCTAAGACACTCTCTTCTATAGGTCTTTCTCCGCCAGTACTCTTCTCTATTTTATTTCTGGTATTTTGGCAATTTACGCATAAACTTGCATAGGGAATAAATTCTAATCTAGCCTCTGGTATTTTTATTCCACAATCTTTGCAAATACCATAACTGCCTTTTTCTACTTCTATTAGTGCTTCATCAATTTTGCTAATGATAGAAAGTTCATTACCCTTTAAAGCTCTTCCCTTTTCAATATCTGATAATTCTTCCCCTAAATCACTTGGATGATTATCATAAAAAGAAAGTTCTGAGGACATTTCAGCATTTGAGCCTATAGTTTGATTTTTCTTCATCAAACTTATGGTGTTTTGCACCTTTTGCTTTTCTTTCAGCAACTTATCTTTATAATACTCTAAATTCTTTTTATCCATAAAAACCACCAACCTATTTTCAATTTTAAATAGCATATATAAATACTATTTAATATAGTCTTTCACATTAAGTGGATTTTATTACAGAATATATTTATTAATTTCTAAAGCACCAATAACATATTTTTTAATATATTTGTTGAATTTTTAATAGCTATGGGCAAGAACTTCTCATAATCCATAAATTCTTTTGTTAATGAATTATCTGAAATTGACCTTATAACTACAAAGGGTACAGCATTTAAATAGCAAGTTTGTGCAATACTTCCACCTTCCATTTCACATGCAATTGCACCAAATTCAGAATTTATCCATTTTATTTTTTCTACCTCCGACATAAACTGGTCTCCTGTAGCTATTCTTCCAGTAAACCAACCGTGTCCCTTAACTTCTTTGCAGGCAATTTTTGCTTTTTCAACTAGATTAACATCACACTTAAAATCAAAAGTATCTAATCTAGGTATCTGCCCCTTTTTATCTCCAAAAAAACTTGTATCCATATCATGTTGAACTAAATTCTCAGCAATTACTATATCACCTGGTTTAATATTTTCTCCTAGGCCTCCAGCCACTCCAACATTAATAATGGAATTAACTTTAAAATCATCAATTAAAATTTGAGTGCATATAGCTGCATTAACTTTTCCAATTCCACAGACTACTAATATTACTTTATTATTACCAAACTCACCCATTTTGAAGTTCATTCCAGCCTTAATCTCTTCCTTTTCTATTGTGATTTCACTCAAAATCACATCTATTTCTTCTTTCATAGCTCCAATAATACCAATATTCATATTAACGTCCTTTCATAATGCTTTCTTGAATAGCAAGCTTAATTTATCAAGATTATTATCAAAGAAAACATCTCACCCTAATTTGAGTGAGATGTCTACTATTTATCTTCAACAAAAAAACTTTTAACTTCACTAAAATTTTCTATAGAATTTACTTTTTCTAAATTCAAATCTCTTATTTTAAACTTATCCTCATCTAAATGGTTTTGTATTCCTTTTTCTTTAATACCGTCATCAATTATAGAGCCTATATTATAATTTTTAACAAAGTCCATCTCCATATCTGTAAACATTTCCATTTGACAAGTTAAAAAACTTCTGTATCTAGTCCTGAACTTTGAGAATTCCTGTCTTAGTCTCTCATGATCATCATTTATTCTAATAACATCATTATTTGCTTTGTCTAAAATTCTTTTAGCTGAGTCACTTGCATTTCTAACAATAAGTTCTGCTTCCTTTTGAGCTGATAATTTTGATTGGTCTGCAGCATTTTGAGCAAGTAACAAGGTATTTTGAATAGTATTTTCTATTTTTACATAATGTTCTATCTTTTCCTCAAAGGATAACATTTTTTCCCTAAAGGATGAATTTTCTTTAAAAATAGTTTCGTAATCCTCAGCTACCTTTTCAATAAACTCATCTACCTCAGTTCGATCATACCCTCTAATGTTCATTTTAAATTGTCTATTCATTATATCCATAGACGTCATCTTCATGTATCTCACCCCAAAATCATATGTATTTTTTTATAAGTAATCTTATCCTATCTTTTTGAGTAGTACCTATTTCCTCACCAACTTTAAATTTACCATACCCTCTTACTGTTAGTACACTCTCGGGACATACTTTTTTCTCTTTTGATTTAATCTCAATATAATCTAGTAATACTTTTCCATTATCTATCAGCTCTACTGCAGTAGACCTTGAGATATTGCAGATAGAGCTAACAATACAATCCATTCTTAAAGATGAACTTATAACTACTTTTTCTTCATAGTTTCTAGTTAAATTTACATTTATTGAGGAATCTAAAACCTCATAGGAACAAGGGCTGTTCCCAATAGTATTTAGGTTTATAAACACATAATCGCTTATATCACTACAAATTGGGAAATAACACCCCTCTGTATTCAAGACAACATCACCGAATTTTTCCCTTTTTATACCTAAAGACATAATAGCACCTAAATAATCTTTGTGTTTTAGTGTAGAGAATTTAGATTTATTTTTTATAGATAAAATTTTCACAGGAAACTTTAGTTCATCTTCCTCAGTAAAAGCAATCATCCTTCTGTCCGAGTCTTCAAATAGACCATAGTTAAATACCTTTATGCCTAATTCTATTTGAATTCTCTCTAGGGTTTTCCAAACCTTTGGAGTATAAAATTCATTTAAATATATAGTCTGCCCAGTTCTATTCGCTAAAATCACTTTATCAAATAAATTTGAAATAGAATTTTTATCCTCTAAAAGAAATAAATTAACGAAACTTTTCTTATCCATTTATTTCGTCCAATTAAACATACCTTTTGAAGATAATTCACTTTTAAGTTCATTAGTGACCTCAACATTTGATGGAGAAAGCATATAAACGCCTTTTTCTATCTCTTGTAGGTCCCCACCTAAGGCATAACTCGCGCCCCCCATAAAATCTAAAAGTCTTTGAGCTACTTTTGGTTCCATTTCGCATGAATTAACTATGATAATTTTTCTATTTTTAAGATTATCACAAATATATGTGGCTTCTTCATAATCTCTAGGTTTTATAATCATAACTTTAGCGGCTATGACTGTATGAATATTTACAACCTTACCATGTTTTTTAGATGAAGAAATTACTGGTTGTTCAACTTGGTTTTCTTCTTCCTCTTCAAGGTATTCAACCTCATCATAATCTGAATTTTCCTCTTCTAATCCTAAAAACCCCATAACTTTATTTAGTACCTTTGTAGCCATTACTAAAACCTCCTATTTATTATTTTATAATCTTTTGCCAAATATTCCTTGCCCAATTCTAATTACATTAGACCCTTCTTCAATAGCTAATTTATAATCATCAGTCATACCCATAGAAAGAAACTCCATGGACACATTATTGAAGCTTTGTTTCTTTTGCTTCTCCCATATTGTTTTCATCTCCCTAAAGTACCTTCTACATTGCTCTTCATCACCAGTAGGAATTATAGCCATTAGCCCTTTAACTTTAACATTCTTACAAGATTCAACTTCCTTTATAATGCCTTGTAATTCATTAAGGGCTATCCCAGTTTTACTGGTCTCTTCTCCAATATTAATTTGTATTAAGCACTCTGCAAGCTCATTTTCTTTTGAAAATCTTTTTTCTATTTCTCTTAAAAGTTCTATACTGTCTAAGGAATGAATTAGAGATACTTTTCCCACAATATACTTAACTTTATTCTTCTGAAGATGCCCAATTAAGTGCCATTTTACATCCTTATGAAAATTATCGTATTTACTTACTAGTTCCTGAACTTTATTTTCTCCGAACTCTCTAATACCTTCCTCATAAGCTTCCTCCATCTCAGCTAAGTCTCGAGTTTTAGAAACTGAAATTAATTTAACTGAAGAAGGTATAAAATCTAATATGTCCTTAATATTACTTTTTATGCCAGACAATTTCACCGTCTCCTTTAATAATGCTAAATATATCAATTACTATTTATATTCTTCATAAATATTATTTTTCCTTCAAAAAACAAGAATTATTTTAAATTTTTATTATTTATTTAAAACAGTTAAAAATTTGCTCTTAATATTTCTATTAAATCCATTTATTTTAACATCTTCTACCTGTTGAATATCCACACGCAACTTTCTTACAATTAACATTCTCTTTACATACTCTTCTCTATTCATATATTCATAAAGTACATCCTTATTTCCAATTACCTCTATAGTAAAAGGTGAATATATTTGATTGTCGTTTGTTTGAATAAAAACACCGTCACAATCAACAGTTGTCATATTTGTGATTCTTTCGCCATTTACTGATATAGCTTCTGCACCAGCAATTTTCAAAAAATTCAGAATCATTGCAAGGTCATAGTTATGAACCATATACAGAGACCAAGTTCTTTTTATTTCTTCCGGCCCATCATCTAAAGTTATTCTTATTCCTTGACCATGAAGGTCAGTGGTTCCATAGGCCATCTTATTTTTTAAAAGTTCATTTTTCATCTCCTGAGCTAATTTAGTATTATTTAAACCTACACTTTCATATTTATTAAGTTTAGAATAGCTTAAATTATATTCAGTATTCATTTTACTTATTTGTTCTAGGAGCTGAGTTCTCTTATTAACCGCCTCTTCATATTGTTTAGTATCTAAAATTGTCATGTGTATTTTGTTAGAAAAAGACATATTAAGAGATATCATAATACCAACTATAATAGAAGCTAGAAACACAAAAATATTTGCTTCATTGTTTTTCATTGCTACACCTCATTAATGAGCTCTTGCTTTCTCGATTAATAATCTTCTAATAACGGCGAAATTATTAAATATTCTTCCACCAAATACTATTACTGCGGCTAGATATACAGGAACTCCCAATCTATCACCTACATATGCTAACCCTGCGGCTAACACGGCGTTCCCAAAAAAACCTGATATAAATATGTCGGCTTTAAAGTTTTTAGCTAGTGATGCTCTTATTGCTCCAAAAACAGAATCTAAGCACGCAAAAATAGCCACCGACATATAAGGCGAAAACTCAGCAGGTATATTTACATCGAAAAAAATACCTAATATTATACCAATTAATAATCCTAAAATAGCTATCAATTAAATCACTCCTATTTATCATCCACTGGTTTAGCATAATTAAACTTAAAATTACCTTCATACTTTTGAATTACTATCTCAGCTGGTGTAGACCTATTTGCAAGGCAATTATTATTTTTAGTAAATTCACTCAAGATAAGTAAAAAATCTAAAGCATAAATAATCTTTTTTTTATCTCCTATAACTTTTATAGTAACTTTTTTATCTGTAGGGATTTTTATACTATTGATTTCAACAAACTTTCCTGAGTAAGCAATGCCGGTTCTAGAGGTTATCCTTATATCATTAATTGAGATAGCCTCTGCTTGAGAACTATTTAAATTATTCACCAAAACGGCTAAATTTTCCGGAGTTATAGAGGAGTCTGAAGTAGTGTTATTAAATAAATTATTTTGAGGAATAAGTTCTATAATTACTCCAGGGCCCTTTACATCCACAATTCCATTTACAGTTCTAGAATTCACTAACTCCTTTAATAACTCACTATTTGCAGTGTTAGCGCCTGCAACCGAGGATTCATATTTTTTTATTTTTTCATCTTGATCATCAAATTTAATCTGGAGTTCTTCCTTTTGCTTTGTAAGTAGTTCAATTTGCGCAGTAATATCTTCATTATTTACTCGTGGCTGGGCACTTTCTTGATTCTTATTAATTTGCCTGAACTGATAAGTCAAAATAAAACCTAAAAGACAACACACAATAGCAACTGTAATTTGAGAACTTAACTTTTTCATACATTCCACCCCCCTTTATAAAAAACTACAGTAATATCCTTACAACTTATTTTTGTAAAGAAACTACTGGAATCCCATTAAAACTAACATCAATATATCCTTTTCCGGATTTAACTCCATCCGACTGAAGAATACTTATGGCTTTATTTAACTTCTCTTCTATACCATGCCCAGCTCCAAGTATAACATATATATCCCCATAATAAATCTTTAAATCATTTGCATTAGTTAAATCTATTGAGGTCATATCTGGTACTCCATCCATTTTCCTTGAATTCAAATCAGAAATAGTCTTAATAGTTTTTACTCTTTTATCATCATCATTTCCTAAAGCCTTGCCTAACTTAACACTTTTTATATCTATACCATCAACTCTAACAAGTTTCATATTATTAATATTATCTTTTATTTCCAAACCAATTGAATTCTTATCAAAGATGGCAAACTCCGATCCCTCTGTAGAGTAAAACTCAGCTTTGCGTTCTGATATGAATATCTCCACTTCGTTTGGTATTTTTCTAGAAAAAGTAACATCTAATATATATGGGTTACTCATTATTTCTTTTTTGCTTTTAGCAAAATTTTGATAAAATAGATTTGTTCCCAACTTAAGCTTAGATAACTTGATAATTTCATCCTGTGAAATGCTTTTATTATTAAATACAGTTATCTGTACTATATTAAAATATGGTAATTTAAAGCATAATATAATTAATATAGAAAAAAGCAAAACAAAAAATACTACTAACTTTTTAACAGCTTTTTTTTTCCTTCTTTTTCTTATCAATTCATTACTATAAGAAATCTTAGCCATAAGTACTTTTACAACCTCCATATAAAGAATAAGCTATGAAAATATGATAACACATTTAAGAAAAATATAAAATAAAATAATTAAAAAGGCTTGTTTTTCACAATGCCTTTTTAGTATTAGCCTGTCTAGATATATTTAAAAGCACGCCTATTGACATCATATTAAATAACAACGAAGAACCACCATAACTGATAAATGGAAGTGGTACCCCCGTAACAGGCATAGATCCTGTGACTACTGCAATATTTATAATTGCTTGTACCGCAATTACTGAAGTAATACCAACAGCAAGTAAATTTCCATAGGTATCTTTGGAATTAATTGCGGTTCTTATGCCTCTCCATATTAAAATTATGAATAAAATGATAATAAAAATGCAGCCTATAATTCCTAATTCTTCACCAATAACAGAGAAAATAAAATCAGTATTAGGTTCAGGAAGATATAAGGCCTTTTGTCTTGATCGACCTAACCCCACCCCTAGAATTCCACCAGACCCAAGAGCCAGTAGAGATTGAACTAATTGATAGCCTTTACCTAGTCTGTCCTCAAAGGGGTGTAGAAAGCCTGTTACCCTTTTCAATCTATAGGCTTCACTTACTATAAAGAAAACACCTGCTCCCACCAAAGGCGGTATAAATATAAACATTTGCATTATTTTCGAGCCTGCTGCAAAAAGCATAATTACAGTTACAATCATAATTACAGCGGCTATACTCAAATTATGCTCTATTAAGATTAAACCCGCAAAAAAACTAGATACTAAAAGGATGGGGATTACTCCAGAAAAAAAACTTTTGATTTTTTCACCTTTAGAATCCATACTCTTTGCCATATATAATACTACAACAAATTTAGCTATTTCAGAAGGCTGAAGACTTAAAGGGCCTAAAGGAATCCATCTTGTAGCACCATTTATGCCACTAAAAAATAGAACCACTATAAGTAAAACTACTGAGATAAACATTAATAAAGTTGTATATTTTTTAATATTATGATAATCAAAGCGCTGTGTAAATACCATGGCCATAGTTCCCAAGCAGGCAGAGAATAATTGTTTTACAAAAAATCCAGTATAATCTTGTCCTCTCATATAAGCTGAAGCACTTAAAACCATAACCACACCAATTGATACTAGTAGCATTACAATTGAAAACATTACAAAATCGAAGGGTGCTAATTTAATTTTGGCCTTTTTCATTACTTTGCCTCCTATTTAATTACTGGTAAGGAAATAAAGGTTATGAGACATAAAATAGCAGTAATTATTGAAAAAATAGCTACAATTTTAGCTTCATGCCAACCTGATAACTCGAAATGATGATGAATAGGACTCATTTTAAATATTCTCTTTTTAAACAACTTAAAGGAGGCTACTTGAAGAATAACTGAAAGAGCTTCTACAACATAAATACCGCCAACTATTACAACAAATATTTCTAATTTTAATATTAGCGCAACTGTAGCAATTGCTCCACCTAACGCTAGAGATCCAGTATCCCCCATAAAAACTTTAGCAGGATAAGTATTATATCTTAAAAACCCTAAAAGAGCTCCAGCTACTACACCACAAAATATAGCTAAGTCATAGTTACCCATTGCAAAGCTTACTAATGCGAAAAATGTCATAACTAAAAGTGTTATAGATGAAGCAAGTCCATCCAGTCCATCTGTTAAGTTTACCGCATTTGTAGCTGCTGCATAATAAAAAACAATGAACGGAATGTACATAATCCCTAAATCTATTGTACCTTTGGTAAATGGAAAAAGTATCACTGTTCCTATTGAAGAACTTGTGGCACCATAATACGCAAACAAGGTTGCAACCGCAATTAATAAAACCATTTTTTGACCTGATTTTAAGCCCTCATTTTTTTTATGTTTAATCTTTAAATAATCATCCATAAACCCAATTACTCCAAAAGCAATTAAAGCATATAAAGCAACTGCAGCATCATCGCTAAACTTATTTATTCTAAAACTCAAAGCAATAATGGATGCAAGAATAAAAATCATTCCTCCCATACTTGGTGTTCCAGCTTTTTTTTGATGGCTTTCAGGTCCTTCTTTTCTAATATTTTGTCCAAACTTAAGTTTATGAAGTATTGGTATTAGAATAGGTCCTATAAATAAAGCAAATAAAAAAGAAATTAATACAAAGTAAATAACTATTTTCATTTAACTATCCCCTCTTTAGCAATTTGTTGTGGTAAATATCTCTTCAATAATTTCCCTCTCATCAAAGTGAATCCTACCAGTTTTTAATTCTTGATAATCTTCATGACCTTTTCCTGCAATTAGTATTGTATCCTGGCTACTAACTAAAGCAATGGCTTTTTTTATAGCCTCTTTTCTATTTTCCTCAATAATATAATTGTTATTTTTTACGCCTAAAATAATATCTTCAATTATCTTTTTTGGGTCTTCACTACGAGGGTTATCAGAAGTTATGATTGCTATATCACTTAGTTCTGTGCCTATAAACCCCATTTGAGCTCTCTTTGTAGTATCTCTATCTCCACCACAGCCAAATACACAAATGATTTTTCCTATTGTAAATTCTCTTACTGTCTTTAGTATTTGTTTCAACGAGTCTGGTGAATGAGCATAATCTAATATAATATCATAATCTAATTTGTATTTTTTAGAAGCAACTTCACATCTACCAGGAACCCCCGCTATAGAATTTAGTCCCTCAGCTACCACTTCTATGTCTATTCCTTCTTCAAGACAGGTAGCAGCACTACAAAGGGCATTGGAAAGATTAAAAGCTCCAGGCATTTCAAGTGCTACTGATCTTTGTACTTGTTTATAACATAATTTAAAATTTATCCCCCTAGAACTCATCTGGACGTCTTCAGCTCTTACATCACAACTAGCAAAAGTGCCATAGGTAACTTTTTTATTGTTTATCTCATTAAATAATCTATTCCCATAGTCATCTTCTATATTTATAATAGATCTTTTGCTATTTTTAAAAAGCATTAATTTCGCATTATAATAATTCTCAAAGGTTTTATGAAAATCCAAATGATCTTGAGTTAGATTTGTAAAAATACCTTCTTCAAATTCTAACCCATAGACCCGTGATAAAACTAGGGAATGAGAAGAAACTTCCATAATACAATAATCTACTTTCTTTTCTACCATCTCTTGAAACAATTCATGAAGTTCAAGTGCTTCGGGCGTTGTCCTATGAGTATCTATTCGTTTATTTCCAATATAATTTGCTATGGTCCCTATTACTGAAACCTTGTAGCCAGCGGTTTCTAAAATACTTTTTAACATAAAAGAAGATGTTGTCTTACCATTTGTACCAGTAATTCCTATTAGTTTTAACTTCTTATGGCAATTATAATAAAAATTACTAGCACATATTGCCATTACCTTTCTAATATCAGGCATCTTTATAAATGTAACCTTATGTTTTAATAATTCTTCTTGTGGTTCCTTACTACAAATTATTAGGGCTGCCCCCTGCTCTATTGCGTTTTTTATGTATTTATGTCCATCAACCTCAAAGCCCTCAACACAAAAAAACATATCCCCTTCGCCTACTTTTCGCGAATCATATTGTAAGGATTTAATATCTATATCTAAGTCCCCATAGGTTTTTTCATATATTAGTCCATTCATTACTTCTTTAAGCTTCATAAATTTATCACTCTCCAAATAGGCTTATTTCACAGATTAAGGTTAGTCATCGCTATACTCCAGATCTAACCCAATTGTAGTTCCCATATTTACTTCTATGCCAACTTGCATGTCTTGGTCTATTACAACACCATCGCCAATAAAATTGCCCTTTAGTCCAAAGCTATTTAAAACTTGTTGAGCCTTTTCCTTTCCATATCCTTTTAAATCAGGTACAACTACTACTTTATTATATGTTGGTGTTGTTCCAGTGTAAAGTACAATTTTATTTCCCTCTTTTACAGTTCCGCCAGGAAGTGGGCTCATGTTTACAATATAGTCACCATTATTATCAATATCATAAGCTAAATTTAGTTCCTTTAATTTTTTAATAGCCTCTTCTTTTTTCATACCCCTAGTTTCTGGTACTGTTACATCCTTAAGAAGACTCTCTGCACTTCCTTGTGGAGTAAAAGACATATAATTAAATACGTCCCCAAAAACCTCCTTAGCTACAGGTGCAGCTATTTGTCCAGCATAATAATTTGATGGATCAGGCTCATCTATAGAAATTACTACAGTTATTTTAGGTTTATCAGCTGGAGCCATTCCGCCGAAGCTAGCTACATACTTACCAGCCGCATATACTCCATTAATAGGTTTTTGTGCAGTTCCTGTTTTACCAGCAATGTGATATCCATCCACAAAAGCTTTTGAACCTCCACCCTCCGAAATTACTTTTTCTAAATATCCTCTTAGGGTCTCCATTGTTTTTGGATCTAAAATCTGTTTTGTATCATACTTGCTATAAGTTTTATCAATAATTTTATTATCATTTTCATCTACATGAGATATTTCCTTCATCACATGAGGCACTATGGATTTACCACCATTAGCAATTGAATTTAATGCAGCTAAATATTGAATACAAGACACTGTGTCCACTTGTCCAAAGGACAAAGTTGCAAGGTCTACATCAGTAATCGACTGAGTTTTCTTTATAATTCCGGAAGCCTCTCCATTTAAATCTATTCCGGTTTTTTTACCAAACCCAAATAATTTTATATATTTATTTAAATTTTCCCTACCAAGTCTTTGACCTAGTGTCATAAAGCCTACATTGCAGGAATTTTTTAAAATATCAACAAAATTCTCGCCGCCATGACCAGTCCTCTTCCAGCAATGAATTACTCTATTCACCACAGTGAGGCTACCGTTGCAATTAAAGGTATCAGTTTCTTTAACCACACCCTCTTGCATGGCTGCGGTTGCTGTAACAACTTTAAAAACAGATCCTGGTTCAAAGGTATCATTTACAGCTCTATTTCTCCAGGTTGCATTTAGTTCATCAGAAGTCTTTCCCTCCGGCTTAGGGATATTAGGATTGTAATCTGGTTTATTAACCATTGCTAATATCTCACCATTATTAGGATCAGCTATTATTATACTTACTGCTTTTGCTTTATTATCTGTTAAAGCCACCTGTGCAGCTTTTTCAGCAAAGTGCTGAATATTAGCATCTATGGTCAAAATTACATCTTTTCCTTGAATGGGTTTTGAATATGTAGATATGGTGTTTGAATTTATTTCATCTGAGTATTTATTAATTTCAGCAGTACGTTTTCCAGGAGTACCTTGAAGCACCTCATCATAAATTTTTTCAACCCCATATAGACCCTTTCCATCAATATCAGTAAATCCTAAAACATGAGACAAAAAACTTTCATTAGGATAATATCGTTTTGTATCTGGAGAAATCATTATTCCATTCTTTTTTAATGCTGTCACTTTGTCTGCCTCTGTCTTTTCAATTCTTCTAGCTAAAATTACTGCACCTTGAGGTAAGCCATTGCTTAATCGTTGCTTTAATTTTTTACTTACGGTTTGAGGGTTAAGGCCTAAAGTATCTGATAATACTTTTGACAACTCATCTAATTTTATATCCATTTCTGTAATGGTTAATACCTTACCATTACTTATATTTTGGCGGATTGCATTCATATCTAAGTCAATCCTGTATACATTAGCACTTACTGCTAGTTCTACTCCATTTCTATCTAAAATTCTTCCACGCTTAGCATCTATCCTTACCTCACTAGTCCATTGCTCCATAGCTGCATCTTTTAGTTTAGAAGAATCATAGATCATTACATAACATAGTCTACAGACCAAACCAAAAAATAAAAGCAATAGAATGCTAAAAATAATTAACATCCTTCGCTTAATTATTATAATGTCTCTAAATTGTCTTTTATCCAAAATAAACGCCCCCATAATTATATGTCCATAAATCTTAAGAAAAGACTTATGGATATATTAGAATATTAAAACTTCTTATAAATTCTATTCATAGGTGTATTTATTTATTATCTTAAAAGATTATGTAATGTAATGTTATGTTACTAACATTACATTATAATAATTTATTCTGATTTTTAACCATATAGAACAAACTCAATCTATTAATCCAAGGACTTTTGTAAAACAAACTTAACATTACTTCCTTTACGCACCTGTGTACCTGCTTTTACATCTTGGCTTTTTACTACTCCCTCACCCTGAAAATTCGCGGTTAGTCCAATATTTTTTGTAATTTCTAAGATTTTGTCTTTACTATACCCGCTAAATCCAGGCATAATCACGATTTTTTCGTAATTTCCTGTAGTACCCGTAGTAAGTTTTACTTTTCCACCTTCTTTAACTAAAGTCCCAGGCAGAGGTTGCATATTAACAATATAATTTCCGGTACCCTCAATATCATAGGTTATATTTTTATTCATTAAAATGTTAGAAGCATCTGCCTTAGTAACTCCTCTGACTTCAGGAATCACTACGTCCTTTAAAACCCCTTGAACTTTTCCAGCAGGGCTTAGTGATAAATAATTAAATAACTGAAGAAAAACCTGTTTAGACACTGGCGCCGCAGTTTCTGACGCAAAATGCTTTGAAGGATCTGGCTCATCCACAGATACCAATACTGTAAATTGAGGCTCTTCTACTGGAACCATTCCTACAAAGGAAGCTACGTATTTCCCCGCGGGATATATACCATTAATTGGTTTTTGAGCAGTTCCTGTCTTTCCAGCAATACGATATCCTTCAATATTAGCAGTAGTTCCTGTTCCTTCAGTTACTACCTTTTCTAAATATCCTCTAAGATTTTTCATTACCTCAGGTGATAGTATTTGTTTAGTTTCCACATTTTTATAGGTTTCATCTACTATAGTTTTATTTTCTTCATCTACATGTGTTATAGCCTTCATTACATGGGGTGTTATCATCTTTCCACCATTTGCAACCGCATTAAAAGCTTCAATATATTGAATACAAGACTGTGCATCGCCTTGACCAAAAGCTAAGTTTGCAAGATCCACTGGTGTCATAGTTTCCGGTTTCTTAGCAATACCTTTAGTTTCATCACCTAAATCAATACCAGTTTTTTGTCCGAATCCAAATAATTTAAGATAATTAGTTAATTTTTCTTTACCAAGCCTGTCACCAAGTTGCATAAATCCTACATTACAGGAGTTTTTTATAATATCTACTAAATTCTCATGATTATGAATGGCATCACAATTAACACGAGTTTTGCCTATCATAAGATATCCATTACAATCAAAAGAATCATTTTCTTGAGTAAGCTTTTCCTGCATTGCTGCTCCAGCTGTAATTACCTTCATTACTGATCCAAGCTCAAAGACATCACTTACAGCTCTATTTCTCCACATCTGATTTAACTCCGTAGCAGTTTTCCCTGGAAGCCTTGGAATATTAGGATTGAAATCCGGTTTATTTACCATAGCTAATATTTCACCATTATTAGGATTAGATATGATAATGGAAACAGCCTTTGCCTTATAGTCTTTCATAGCTTGTTCTGCTA
Source organism: Clostridiaceae bacterium (assembly GCA_014380625.1). Classification (GTDB taxonomy): domain Bacteria; phylum Bacillota; class Clostridia; order Clostridiales; family Clostridiaceae; genus JACMJL01. The sequence goes on along the minus strand of JACMJL010000269.1, from coordinate 41,557 downwards.
ATTGTTCTGAAAAGTGTTGCATTACTGAATCAATACTTAAAACAAGATCCTTTCCATCAATAGGTTTAGTAAAAGTAGATGAATTATAGGGTAAATCTTCTCCTTTTTTATCCACTTCTGCTATACGTTTTCCCGCAGTTCCTGATAAGGCTGTGTTATAAGTAAGTTCTACCCCCTTTTCCCCTTTTCCGTTAATATCTGTAAAACCTAAAACATGAGCTAGATAATTATCATTAGGGTAGAATCTTCTGGTATCCCCTGAAATAATTACTCCATATATATTTAGAGCTCTAACCTTATCTATCTCAGCTTTTTCTATCCTTCTAATTAAATTTACACTGGGTGGTCTTAACCCACTTTTTAGCCTTCCATTAACTATTTTATTAACATCCTCGTATTTCATTCCAGTAGCCGTTGCCAAATTTTTAGCAATGTCACTTAATTTAAGATCTCTCTGCGCTTCAGTAAGCTCTTTATTGTTCTTTAGTCTACTAATAATTGTTTTTAAATCTAAATCTATTCTATAAACATCAGCACTTATAGCTAATTGAACACCATTACTATCTAGTATTCGACCTCTTTTAGCATCAATGGTTACTTGGCTTGTCCATTGTTCAGTAGCTAGTGCTTTTAGATTATTTCCTTGATATATTCCAATATAAATCACTCTTACAATTAGTCCAAAAAATAGAAGCAAGAACACGCTATATATTGCTAGCATCCTTGGCTTCAATATGGGTTTATCTTTAACCTTCTTATTTAATCGTTTCTTTGTCATTTTTCAGTACCCCCATAGGTAGATCAGAATAAAATATTTTTTAATTTCTCCAGTATGCTAGGAGGAGTTTCATTATCTTGTGCGGTTTTAAAATTTTTCTTTGTCAAATCTACCATAATAACATCTGAAGCAGTTGCTCTTACCATATGAAGATCATTAATAGCCGTATTTTCAACAGATTCTAATTTGCTACTTTTTGCAAGTATTAATGTAAGACTTTCATTTTGAGCTTTTATGTTCGAAATTTCAGTTTTGTAGGATTGTAAATTAGCCTGCATTTTATAAATAGAGGCATATCTTAGAAGTAATACAACTCCTACTATAAATACGAAAGCAATCATTTTTAGAACAGTTAACTTTTGTTTTGTTTGTTGCTTTCTAATCTTAATCTGCGCTTCTTTTTTAGCTTTCTCAAGTTTTTTAAATTTTTCGTCATTATTTTTCCTTGAAGGATTGTATTCTGGAACTAATACTGTATTACCACTTACATAACTATTCCGTTTAAAATCTTCTATGATAAACACCTCACCCATAAATTAGAATTAGATTTTTTCTGCTACTCTTAATTTTGCACTTCTACTTCTTGGATTTTTCTCCAGTTCTGACTCCGATGCTTCAATTGGTTTTTTATTAACAACCTTTGCAATTGACTTTTTCCCACAAACACAAATAGGTAGCTCTTTTGGGCACTTGCATGGATTTTGTAAATCCCTAAACTTATTTTTAACTATTCTATCCTCTAATGAATGAAAAGTTATAATTGAAATCCTACCATTTGTATTAAGTTTATTTACTCCATCTTCGATGGTTTTATCAATTATCTTTAATTCTTTATTAACTTCTATTCTAACCGCTTGAAAAGTTCTTTTCGCTGGATGACCTTCCTTCCTAAACTTTGCTGGAATTGATGCCTTTATAATATCTACTAGTTCCGCAGTGGTCTCAACAGGTTTGTTTTTTCTTCTTTCAACTATAATTGCGGCAATTCTTCTTGCAAACTTTTCTTCACCATAGTCCCACATTATCTGACGTAATGCTGCTTCAGAATACTCATTTATAACATTGTAAGCTGAGAAGTCGTTCTCAGTATCCATTCTCATATCTAAGGGTGCATCATGCATATAACTAAACCCTCTTTGTGGTTCATCTAACTGATAAGATGACACTCCAAGATCCATGAGTATACCATCAACTTTTTCAATTTTAAGACTATCTAGAACCTCTGCAATATTATAAAAATTATTATGCACATAGGTAACGTTACTAAATTCCTTTAGTCTGTCTTTTGCCGCCTCTAGCGCTGTAGTGTCTTGATCTATACCTATAAGCCTTCCTTTATTTGAGAGTAGCTTACATATTTCGTAAGAATGACCAGCACCACCTAAAGTGCAATCTACATAAATTCCATCTTCTTTTATATTTAAAGAATCAATACTCTCTTCTAGGAGCACTGAAATATGCTTAAACTCCATAGTTTTCTTCCCCTTTATATGTTTAATTCGCTCATTTTTTCTGCAATCTCATCAAAATCAATATTGGAATCATTATAAGTTTTCCACTTATCTTTACCCCAAATTTCAATTCTTGTAGATACACCTATACTTACTATTTCCTTTTCAAGGTTTGCATATTCTAAAAGATTTTGAGGGATTAAAGCCCTTCCTTGTTTATCTACTTCAATTTCATTTGCACCAGAAAAGAAAAATCTTACAAAAGCTCTAGCATCTTTACTGGTAAGTGGTAATTTTTTTAATTTTTCTTCTAATATCATCCATTCAGGCATAGGGTATGCATACAAACATCCATCTAAACCTTTCGTCAAAACAAAATTTTCACCAAGGCCTTCTCTAAATTTAGAGGGAATAATTATTCTATTTTTATTATCTAAGGCATGAGCATATTCCCCAATAAACATATTTCACCTCAATTGTGGTTTTTTGCTCCACTTTAATCCACTTTAAACCACTAATCTATATATTCTGCAAAGAAATCAAAACTCCTTCTTATTTCTTTCGATTTTTTTATTTTTTTTATTGCTTGACAGAATTGTTAAATAACGATGTCTCTTTGAAATTTTCTTGATTTGAAAATCACTGTAGAGTATAATTTATAAGTAAAACCTTTTTATATAAATAAAACGAAAAAAAAACATCGCATCGAAAGGAAGTTAATATATGAGACTAGGAATAGTAGGCCTACCAAACGTAGGAAAAAGCACATTATTTAATGCAATAACAAAAGCAGGAGCTGAGTCAGCCAATTACCCCTTTTGCACAATAGAGCCAAATGTAGGTGTAGTTAGTGTTCCTGATAAAAGATTAGATGTTCTTGAAAAAATATATACTGCTAAGAAAAAAGTCTATACAGCTATAGAATTTTACGATATTGCAGGCCTAGTTAAAGGTGCAAGTAAAGGTGAAGGTTTAGGCAATAAATTTCTTTCACATATCAGAGAATCCGCTTCAATAGTTCACGTGGTAAGGTGTTTCGAAGACGATAATATAATTCATGTTGAAGGTACAGTAGATCCAATTCGTGATATTGAGATTATAAACTTAGAACTTATTTTTGCTGATATTGATGTTATGGATAAAAGAATAGAAAAGATAATTAAACTATTACATTCTGGAGATAAAAAGGCTAAAGAAGAACATGCATTAATGCTTAGAATTAAAGCCCAACTTGAATCTGGAAATCCAGTTAGAGCACTAGAAGTTACTGAAGAAGAAGATAACTTTATTAAGGAATTATTTCTTCTAACTTCTAAGCCAATATTATATGTAGCAAATATTTCTGAAGATGATTTAATTTCAGGTAATCTTGATAATGAGTTTGTTCAAACTGTAAAAAAATATGCTGAAAAAGAAACTGCTGAGGTTATTGTTATCTGTGGGAAACTAGAAGAAGAAATGGCAGCACTTAGTGATGAGGAAAAAATGGAAATGCTTAATGAATATGGCTTAGAAGAAAGTGGACTAGATAAATTAATTCATTCTTCTTATAAACTTCTTGGGCTTATGAGTTACTTAACAGCTGGTGTTGTTGAAGTTAGAGCCTGGACAATTAAAATTGGTACAAAAGCACCTGCTGCAGCTGGGAAAATTCATTCAGATATTGAAAGAGGTTTTATTAGAGCCGAAATAGTTTCTTATAATAAGTTAGTAGAATGTGGAAGCGAATCTGCTGCAAAGGAAAAAGGTTTCTATAGGCTTGAAGGAAAAGAATATATTATGCAAGACGGGGATATAGTAAACTTTAGATTTAATGTCTAAATGAGGTGATACTTATGGAAGTTAGAACTTTTACCAAAGAAAATAGAAGTAAATTTATCGAAGAAAACAAACCGTTCATATATAGAACTGCTGAATACTTCTGTAATAAAACCTTAGATTGGTCAAAAGATCAAGAACTTAATATTTCTTTAATAGCCTTTAATAGAGCCTGCGAGTCACAAAGTGATATTCATACTAACTTTTTAGGGTATGCCTCTACTTTGATTCAATCGGCTCTGATTCAGTATTATATTAAACTTCAGGAATCAGTATCACTTACTTTTGAATCAGAAAACAAAATATATTTAGAGTATTTATCAGCCTTAAGTGACTTTGAAATATATTTTGAAAATAAATCACGAGCTATGGAGATAGCCCTTTTAACTGAGGAATTGAAAAAATATAATATAAGCTTTAAAGATCTACAAAACATAAAATTTGAAGATAAGTCTTTGAAAACTAAACTCTTGAACTTAGCACTAAATATTTGCAAGGATGATTCATTAATTGAAAGTATTCTATTGAAAAAAAACTTTGATATCAATATTCTATCTAACTTAGCCCATTTAGAAAATGAAATAATTAAAAAATATAAAAAGTATGTAATTATGTTGTTATTAGTTTTTTCTCAAGATAATTATCTATATTTTAAGTCATACTTAAACATTAGAGTAGGTGATTCAACTGCTTAAAACTGGTGTTGTTGTAGAGGCAAATAAAGAATTCACTTATATAATGACCTGTGATTGTGAATTCTTTAATTTAAGAACAAAGAATAACAAGCCTCCCCATATTGGAGAAATGTTTACCGGTGAACTCTATGTAAAAGGTAAAGTCTTTTATAAATTGATTTTTTTGGCAGTAATCAGTTCATTGGTTATATATGGATTGATTAATACTATTTATAAAAACACTGTTGCTTACTCGGTAGTTGTTGATATAAATTCTTCAATACAATTTAAAGTTAATAAATCCAATGAAGTACTAAAGGTAATGCCATTAAGTGTCAAGGGTGCAGATTTAACTAAAGATTTGAATCTTAAAAATAAAACCTTAGATATAGCCTTAACTATGCTTTTAGAGAAATCCCATAAATTAAAATATCTAGATAATTTCTATTCAAAAAAAGATAACCCTATTCACCTTTATATGACTGCTCATAACAATACCTTAATTCCTTTAACTGCTTTTAAGCACAAGGCAGATGAACTTAAAATCACTTTACAAATAAATGATAATGGTGAATTATCTAACTTATATAAATAGGAGCAATAACCGCTCCTATTTATTTTATTTCTGGCACCCTATATTTTTTTAATTCTCTAAGAATGTCTTCCATAATATTTTCTTTCCCCATTAATAATTCCATAGCATCTTTTACGTTATCAGCAACATAAATATAAAAATCCCCTTTTAAAACCGCATTTTCTACCTCTTCACAGAGTATTAGCCCCTTCAGATTTGCATGTGGAATTATAACACCTTTGCCTTTTACATCTTCTAACGCCTTACAGATCTTATAAAACCCCTCTATCTTTTCATTTACCCCTCCAATAGGTTGAATCTCACCAAATTGGTTTATGGAACCTGTAACTGCTAGGTTTTGTTTTACAGGTATTTTTCCTAATGCTGATAGTATACTGGTTATGCATGCTATGGAAGCACTATCACCTTCTACTCTTCCATAAACTTGTTCAAAACTTAAATAAAAATCCACTGGTAATGTATTATAGCCACCAAAAAGGGTACTTAAATAACCTTTTAAAATATTCAGTGATTTTTTATGAATATTTCCACTTAAACCACTTTCCTTTTGAGCGTCAACTATGTGTCCACTTCCCTTCTCACAGGTGCAGGTTATCCGCATAGGTTTACCAAAACATGCATATCCAATATCAATTATAGATAATCCATTCACCTGTCCTATTACACTAGACTTTATTTCAATTAATAATTTTTTATCTCTATAATTTCTTAAAATTTCTAATTGAAGTGGATCCTCTTTATTTATCAATTCCATAATTTGTTCAGAATCAATCACTTTGTTCACTAATTTATTTGCCCTGTTATTAGCTAGTATTAAAATTTTGTTCAGTTCTTCTTCATCAATATATAACCTATCTCTATCTCCTGCTTTTTTTGAAAATAGTTTTGCTATTTTCATTAAGCCCTCTAAAGTGATAGCATTTAGACCTCTTTTATTTAAAATTTCTTTTACTTTGTAAAGTAGAGCTTGCTTAGAAGATGGACTTATATCAAAAAATGAATTAATTTCTAATCTCATCTTAAAAATATTTTTAAAATCTTCATCATTTAAATATAATAAATTATAAATTTTAATATCACCAATTAATATTATTTTAGCATCTATTTTGATAGGCCTAGGTTTAATGGTATTTAAAGTAAGTAGTTCATTATTACTTTTACCACATTCTAGACTAACATATCCAGATAATAAATACTTTTTTAAATAATGATAGATGCCAATATTTGAAATTAAACTACTTGCCCTTATAATAACGCACCCTTCATTACCCCTAAAAATCGATCCTGCAGTTATTGATTCTACATCTGTTGTATATTCACCATTATGGCTATAATATCCAATACTTCCGATTAAATTTACTAAATTTGGATCTTCCTCAAATATTACTAAGGGACTCTCATTATTACTATTATCCACTAGAACCTTAACCTTATATTTAAATATATCCTCTTTTATTCTTACTTGATCATCTTCAAAGTCCATTGTATAATCCATTATTAAATCTTCTTCAATCTTTTCATAGATAGTTTCTAAAAACCCTATGACTTCTTCATCCTTTTGAAACTTCTCCTTAAATTCTAATTTAGTTAAATACATCTCCTTTTTTAGATATTCCTGAAGTATCAACCTTAATTTTATAGTTTCTTCCTTGTCAAGTTGGCTTATTTCTTCTATTACGACCTTTGCAATGCGCTTTAGTTTACTTGCTTTCTTAACTAATTCACACTTTTGCTCTTCATCCAATTCATCATATTCTTTTTCTGTTACTGAATTTCCATCTTTAATGGGAGTAAATGCAAATCGGGGCTTGTTTGTTTTAAGTATAAACCCTTCTTCTTTCGCAACTTCCATAAGTGATTCTACAAGATGATTTTTTTTGTTTTGCAAATTTATAATTAAATTTTCTTTTTTTTCGTTAATCCAGGTATTATAGAATTCATAATCACTTAGAAGATACTTTTCTTGAAGTTCTTCAACTGCTTTCTTCAATTGATTTCCTTTTCCCTGAGAAACAAAAATCGGCCTTGGATTTTTATTTGCACTATCTATTACATAACATATATCCTTTGGTTTATTCTTTTTACTAAGAATTTCTTTTATATAATTCATAATACTATTTAACTTTTCTTTAGAAAATTCGTCAACAATATACATATTAAAACCACTTGTATCTATTTCAAAGGCTGTGTTTATATAATCTAAAGTAGAATTATTATCAAATCTATATTCTTTATTTTCACTATACTCGATGTTATCAAAACTCAACTTATATATAACTTCCTCAGGGCTTAATTTTCTTAGCATAACTTCCCCTTCCATTTAGTTCTTTATATAATAGTATTCTTAAAAGGATATTTTAGGCACTATTTTTTGGGCATCTGAAAGAAATACCAATTCAAAGATGCCTCAACTCCTATCTATTTCATATTTCAGAGTTAATCAGTCTGTGTTTAAGAACCGTGTTGTTAAACATATACTAAATGAGCTATGTAATCTCCAATATCACCAACATACTTTTTAAACAGCGATCAATACCCTCAATAATGCACCCCTATGCCCTACTTAAGATTTACAGTTAAAAAAAATACCACTACATAACATTGCAGTGATATTTTTGTTTAAATTATATTTTCATCTTAGCTTTAATCCATTCCCTAACGTCATCTATGCCTTCACCTTTATTAGAGTTGACTCTAAATATCTTTATATCTTTATTAACATTTAGTGCATTATTAATCACTCTATCCTCATCAAAATCAAAATAAGTCTTCATATCATATTTGCTTAAAATAAGCCCATCAGCCCTGGTAAACATAAGTGGATATTTTTCCACTTTATCATCGCCCTCTGGTATACTTAAAATTGCTAACTTTAAATCCTCTCCTATATCAAATTCTGCTGGGCAGACCAAATTCCCAACATTCTCTATTATCATAATATCTAACTTATCTAAATCAAATTCAGGTAACATGTTTTTAATGGCAAGTGCCTCAATATGGCAGGCACCATCTGTATTTAGTTGCACCACGGGTATTCCCATATTTGCTATTTTCTCAGCATCAATTTTGCCTGCAATATCTGCTTCAATAACGCCTATGTTATATTCTTCTCTTAAGCTTTCAATTAATTTAATTATAAAAGTAGTTTTTCCTGTTCCTGGTGATCCCATTATGTTAATCATTAAAATCTTTTTTTCATTTAAATAAGTCTGAAGCTCCGCATGACAGTTCTCATTCCACTCCATAATTTGTCTAACAACTTTTATTTCCATTTATTCAACCTCCATAGAATCAATCATATATTCATTTCCATTTATAATTTTTATATCCTTACTATCACATATAGGACATTTATATATTCCACCAACTACGCCACTTTCGTTACCACAGTTATTACATATAAATTTTATTGGAATCTTTACTACAACTAGCTTTGCGCCTTCTGAAATAGTCCCTTGACTTATCATATCAAAATAAATCTGCAACGACTCAGGTACTAGACCGGATAGTTCACCTATCTTTAACCTTATTTCAGTTATCTTTTTTGCTCCATGCTTTAGAGCTTCTTCATTTGAAATTTGTACAATACTTTGAGTTATGGGATATTCATGCATGGTTTTGCTACCTCCACTAACATATTCTTGGTAAAGCATCATGAGTTAATTTGTCTAAAATTCTTTTACCTCCAAGGCCCCCTTTTAAGATAAGCTTAGAAGTAGCATAATCCACAACCTCTCCAATAATTGCCGCATCCTTAGAAGCCTCTATTTTTCTTAACTCAATAATTAATTCTTCTGCAATTTCTGAAGAAACTATAGTTAGTACCTTTCCTTCATTAGCACTATATAATGGATCTAACCCAAGCAAATCACAAGCAGTTCTTACACTTGGATCTATAGGGATCTGTTCTTCTATAAGTTCGATAGAAAATTTCATTTTATCCGTAAATTCATTTAATGTTGTAGCGACACCCCCACGCGTCGGATCTCGCATTATTTTTATTTTATCCCCGAAACTAGTAATTTTACTTACAACTTCATTTAGTGGCGTACAATCTGAGTTTAGACTTCCTTGCAATAAATTTTCTCTAGCACAAAGAATAGCAATACCATGATTACCTACACTTCCAGACACTATTACCTTATCACCTTTTTTTATTCTGTCCACAGATAACAAAAGCCCCTCTATCCTTTCACCAATACCTGCAGTATTTATATAAATTCCATGTCCATGTCCCTTATCAACTACCTTTGTATCTCCAGTTACAACCTTAACTCCAGCAAGTCTTGAAGTCTCACTAATTGATTGTATTATCTTTTCAAGTTCGGAAAGTTTAAAACCCTCCTCTATTATTAAAGAAAGACTTAAATATTTAGGTACACTCCCACACATAAGTAAATCATTTATTGTCCCACATACACTTAACTTACCGATATCCCCACCAGGAAAAAAGCATGGATAAATAACAAAACTATCTGTAGAAAAAGCTATTTTACCCTGAACCTCTAAGAGTGCTCCGTCTCCTAATGCATTTAAATGTTCATTGTCAAAATGTGGTAAAATCATTTCATCAATTAATTTCGAAGTCTTTTTACCACCATTTCCATAAGACATAGAAATAATATCTTCCATTTTATAAATCTCCTTCATCATATCTAAAATAAGCCGCACAACTTCCTTCCTCCGAAACCATACATGGTCCTATTGGATTTTCAGGAATACATGCTTTTCCAAATAAATCACACTGATTAGGTTTAATTTTACCCTTTAAAACCTCGCCACACTTGCAGTTTGAGGAACTTTTACTTTCTATTATATCTAATTTATATATATTTTCTATATCAAAATCCATATATTCAGCTTTAAGCTTGTACCCGCTATTAGGAACTATACCAATTCCTCTCCAAGCGTCATCCCTTTTATCAAAAACCTTATTAATCAAAACAACTGCCTCTTCATTACCCTTTGCTCTTACTAACTTTTTGTATGCATTTAAAACTATACCTTTATCTTCTTCTATACTATTAATCAGTAGCCAAATCCCTTCTACTATTTCTTCTAAAGCGAAACCAGCAATAACTCCTGGACAATTATACTCTTCAAGAAATTTAAAACCTTCTTCACCAATAATTACAGCAACATGACCTGGAATTATAAACCCATGGATTTTCAATTCTTCATCCGAAAGTAATACCCTCATCACAGGCTCTACTATTTTATGTAGAGATAAAACATAAAAGTTAGTAATGTTTTTTTCTTTTGCTTCGAATATAGCTATTGCAGTAGCTGGTGTTGTGGTTTCAAACCCAATTCCAAGAAAAACTACCTTTTGAGTTGGATTTAATCTTGCTAGTTCTACAGCATCCATAGAAGAATATATTAATTTTACTTTAGCTCCAAGAGCTTTGGCACTTTCAAGTGTTTTTTTAGGATTTGAACCAGGGACTCTTAACATATCACCATAAGTAGCTATAATGATATTTGCTTTCAAAGCTAAATCATATATATAATCAATATAGATATCTGGAGTTACACATACAGGACATCCAGGTCCAGAAATAAGATTTATATTGGAATTCAGTAAATTTCTTATCCCAAACTTTCCAATTGCATTAGTATGAGTACCACATACCTCCATAATATTTATTTCTTCTTTATACTGATTTATATTCTCAATTTTTTTTATAGCCTCTGAATAATTAATTTTCAATCTTACTCAGCACCTTCATTCATAACTTCTTCTAATTCCATCAAGGTTTCAATGGTTTCCAGCGCTAAAGTCTCATCAATAATTTCTATTCCAAAACCAGCATGGACCATAACATAATCCCCCATTTTCAACTTTGGCAAAAGATCTATCCTCAATTTGTTTTTAACACCATTCATTTCACCAATTGCTTCCATACCATTTATCTCGATTATTTTTAATGGAATACCAAGACACATAACATTTCTCCTTTTCCTACTATAATTTAATCTACTGTTCTTAATATATAGATGTAATTTTACCACAATATTATGTAATAATCATCAATAATAAATTTCATTTAGTATTTACACTACTATTAAATGGTATATATTTATGTTATAATATAATGCGTATAAATAACAATTTACATTACAAAAACAAGATAGCGGTAAAGGAGTTAAACACATGGGGTTCAGAGAAAAGATACAAAATCGATATACTCAATCATATTTAGAAAAGTACGGTGATAGACTTATTTCAGTTCAAGGTAATGTTGTTTCTATAAAAATGGAAGAAAAAAAGATTCTATGGCTCTTTAACAAACTAACAGTTATTCTATTTATTAGACCTGAAAGAAGTAAATCCATAGTTAAATGTGTTTATAGTAAAAATAAATGGTTTAAAAAGATACCTTTTATTCCTATTAATCAAGGTAATTTAGTAATTGTTCAAGGAATGAAAGGTAAAAAAGGTAAAGAAGACAGAGAAACTTTATCTGTACTTAACATATTAAATCAATCAAATAAGAAAGAACTCTTTAAAACGGATACAAAACCTCAGAAAAGCGTTCAAAAGTTTCGAAAATGAATTAAAAAAACCGGAGAATTTAATCTCCGGTTATTTTTTAGCAAAAAATAAGTACATACTATTCAAGAAGGCGATTATCCCAGAAAAAAATAAAATAATAAACCATTGGGCCATATTTAAGGCTACTGTATGAAATACACTTTGTAAAAAAGGAATATATAGTACACAAATCAATAAGGAGATTGAGATAAACACTGCTCCAACAAGATATAAATTGGTAAGGATATTAATTTCAAAAATAGAATGTTTTTCGGATCTACATTCAAAAACATGAATTAATTGAGATAATATTAAGGTACATAAAGCTAATGTCCTGCAGGTTTTCAAATCCATACCATAATGTTTTCCAATTAAAAAAGCTAAAATTGTACAAACACCTATTAAACTACCCCTAAGAATAATTTTTTCTTTTAATCCTCTTGCAAAAACACTTTCATTTTTACTTCTAGGTTTTTCGTACATTACATCATCTTCTGAAGGGTCTACGCCAAGAGCAATTGCAGGAAGACCATCTGTAGCAAGGTTTATTAATAAAATTTGAATTGGTAACAATGGTATATCTAGATAAAATAAGGAGGATAGAAACATAGTAAGCACTTCTCCTAAATTGCAAGAAAGTAAATACCTAATAAACTTTCTAATATTATCATAAATCACCCTACCTTCTTCAACCGCTGCCACAATGGTTGAAAAGTTATCGTCAAGTAAAATCATAGAAGATGCTTCTTTAGTTACGTCTGTACCTGATATGCCCATAGAAATTCCAATATCAGCCTCTTTTACTGCTGGAGCATCATTTACTCCATCCCCAGTCATTGCTACAATGTTATTTTTGCTTTTATATGCTTTCACCACTCTTAGCTTATGCTTTGGATTTACTCTTGCAAATATTGTGTATTTATCCACTTGTTCTTTAAGTTGCCTGTCACTTAGCTGATCTAACTCTTCACCTGTCATTACTTCATTTATTGATTTACATATATCTAACTCTTTGCCAATAGCAAACGCAGTATTTTTATGATCACCTGTAATCATTACAGGTTTTATACTGGCAATTTTACATTTTAGAACTGCTTCTTTAGCTTCTTTTCTTGGAGGATCAACTATTCCTGCGATACCAATAAATGTTAAGCTTTCTTCCATCTGATTTCCTCTTTTAGCTCCAGAAGATTTAAAAGCACCGCCAATGCACCTTAAAGCTCTAAGGGACATTTCTTCTACAACTTTAGAAATCCTAAATCTCTCTGGATCACTTAATAGTACTACCTCCCCTCGAATTAAAATGTGAGAGCATTTTCTCAATAACTTTTCAGGAGCGCCTTTTACATAACATATTTCCGTACCCTTTTCTTTCATTAAAACAGACATCATTTTTCTGTCGGAATCAAAAGGAATGTGAAATATTCTACTTCCTTCCGCTATGAATTCTCTTAATGTTTTTGAATTCTCAAAAAATGCCTTTATTAAAGCAGTCTCAGTAGGGTCTCCAAATAGGCACTTTTTAAATTCTTTCTCATTAAAATTATAATTACAATCATTGCAATATGTAAAACACTTTTTAAGCATTAAATTTTTTGATATATCAGCACCTTTTTTTACTTCACCATCAAAATACATCTCAACAACAGTCATATTATTCTGAGTTAGTGTGCCAGTCTTATCACTACAAATAATTGAAGTACAACCTAGTGTTTCTACTGCTGGAAGTTTTCTAACTAAGGCATTTCTTTTAAGCATTCTAGAAACACCTAACGCAAGTGCCACTGTTACAATTGCTGCTAGTCCTTCTGGAATTGCAGCTACAGCTAAACTTACTCCAAGTAAAAACATTTGATACTTATCTTGTCCCCTTGCAATTCCAAGCATTGTAACTGCTATACAAATGGCTATACACAATACTACAAGAATCTTACCAAGATTATTAAGTCTCTCCTTTAGTGGTGACCTTTCCACTTCAATATTTTGAAGCATGTATGCTATTTTTCCCATTTCTGTATTCATTCCAGTTTCGCTAACTTTAATATATCCCTTTCCAGTAAGCACAGTAGTGCCCATAAACACATTAGAAGCCTTACCACTGCATTTTTTTTCTACGCCTATTGATTCCCCAGTTAACAAGGACTCGTCCATAAGGACTCCGCTAGCTTCTAAAAGGAACCCATCAGCAGGTATCCTATCCCCACTTTCGATAATGGCTACATCCCCAGGGACTATTAATTTTGCATTAACTATTTGAATTCTACCATCTCTAACAACCTTTGCCGTTGGTGCTGCTAATTTATTAAGAGCTTCAAGGGATTTTTCAGTTTTATACTCTTGTATAAAACCAAGTAAAGCATTTATAACAACTATAATTAATATGGTTATTGCGTCTGCACTTTCCCCCATTAGTCCCGAGATTATCGTTGCTCCTATTAGCACCCAAGTAATAAAATCATTAAATTGCTCCAAAAATATTCTTAATCTTGAAACCTTTTTGTTTTTCTTCAGCTGATTTAGTCCATATTTTTCTAATCTCCTCTTTGATTCCTTTGAGCTAAGCCCATAAAGTTCATTGCTCTCTTCCATTAAATTCACTCCTTATTAGTATGTGCATTAGTATTGTTTATTGTATATATATGTATAACACATTGGTTCTTATGAAAAAATATTTACTTTACATTTAAAAACTTACATTATAGAATGTTATATATCTAACATTCGAGGAGGCGTACAAATGAAAGACGTTTTATATATAAGTGGACATAAAAATCCTGATACAGATTCAATCTGTTCAGCTATAGCATATGCCGAATTTAAAAATAAAACTGGAAATATTAAAGCTATTCCAATAAGGCTTGGAGAAATTAATAGAGAGTCACAATTTATCTTAGATTACTTCGATGTAGAATCTCCAATCCTTATAGAAACCATGAAGACTCAAATATCAGACTTAAATATAGATAATATAGCCGCGGTATCACCTGAAATCTCACTTAGAATGGCATGGGAGATTATAAAAAAACATAATATTAAAACCCTTCCTGTGACAGATAATGATAACAAATTAATAGGACTTGCTTCAATAACGGATTTAGCAAATATCTTCACTGATATTTGGGACAGTGGCTTACTCTCCAAGAGCAACACACCATTGGAAAACATTCTTGATACTTTATCAGCTACTATTATTTATTCTAAAGAACAAAATCCCAAATATCCTGGAAAAATACTTGTGGCGGCAATGGAACCTGATCTTGTAAAAAAAGGCATAGATCCAGGTGATATAGTTATTTGTGGTAATAGAGAGGACACGCAAGCGGTAATCATAGAGGCAAAAGCCGCTATGATGATAGTTACAGGTAATCTTCAAGTTAGTGAGAGTATAATTGAAAAAGCAAAGGTGAACAATTGTTGTATTCTTTCAACTCCTTATGATACATATACTACCTCAAGATTAATTATTCAAAGCATTCCAATAAGTTATGTTATGGCTAAAGATAACCTGATAAAATTTAGATCAAACGATTTAGTAGATGATATAAAAGATATTATGCTAAAGACAAGATTTAGAAGTTATCCTGTGGTAGATAATAATAATCATGTTGTTGGGAGCATATCTCGTTTTCATCTAATTTCTCAAACCAAGAAAAACCTAATATTATTAGATCACAATGAGAAAACCCAAAGTGTAGATGGTATAGAAGATGCTGTTATTCTAGAAATAATCGATCATCATCGTATTGCAGATATCCAAACAGGTTTACCAATTTACTTTAGAAACGAACCAGTTGGAAGTACTTCAACTATAGTAGCTTCGATTTTCTTTGAAAATGGAATAAGGCCCACAAAGAAAACTGCTGGTATATTAGCAGCTGCAATAATTTCTGATACCCTTATGTTTAGATCACCTACAGCAACTAATATAGATAGATTGGTTTTAAAGAGACTTACTGAAATAGTAGATATTGATGTGGAGAAATTCGCTGAAGAAATGTTTAAAGCTGGAACTTCCTTAAAAGGTAAAACTATGGAAGAAATTTTTCATCAGGATTTTAAAGTTTTTACCCTAGCAGACTTTAAGGTTGGAGTTTCTCAGGTTGGAACAATGGATATAGAAGGGTTTGAAAGTATGAAAGAAGATATGCTTTTACTTATGAATAAAAAAGCATCTGACAATCATTTTAACATATTAATTTTAATGCTAACTAATATTTTAAAGGATGGATCTGAGCTTCTTGTGGCGGGGGAAAATAAAGATATAGTTTCAAAAACCTTTAACGCGACAATTGAAAATGATTGCGTTTATCTTCCTGGGATTCTTTCCAGGAAAAAACAGATAATTCCACCATTAACAGATACAATTTTAGCCTTAAAGGATTAAGTACTTTCGGTTAATGAAAGAAGACACGCAAAAGTGTCTTCTTTTTACATTACTGAAACAATGTAATAAAAACAAATAAAAGACACGATACAAATCCCATATTCTATACCAAGATAGCTCTTTATACATCTATCATCAATTTTATTCTTGCTCCTTCCGAAACCTTTCATATAATTTACATAGTGTTTTGTATAATAATAATAAAAGTTTACATCTTCTATGTAAGCTGCCATAACATCAACATTTAGCAAAGGTCTAGCAATAATATTTTCATTATAATCAATTTTCTCTTTAAACTTTAAGCTTTTATGAGTATATACATAAATTATATATAAAAACACTTCAGCTATTAAAGCAGGTATAATATTAAGCATTGCATTTATTCCTTTAATGAGTCGTAACTCCTGTTGAGAAAAATTATATATAACCATATATAAAATTCCAAAAGCATTACCAAATAATAAAATATAAAAAATTGGAGCAATGAATCCACATACTAAGGATCTAGATATACATGATATTGAATTATAAAAAAATATAATATCTTTTCTATTTAAATTTTTTCTCTCTGTATTACTTATGTCTATGGCAATGAAAGTTGTTATTGCATTGAAAATTTCATTATAAGGCTTTTGAATATTTACAATTTTGTTCAGCAGATAAAATATAATAAAAAAAGTAGCCAGATAAAAGATATTTATAAGAATGTAATTCTTAAAATGTTTTACAAAAAAATTATTTATACCTGTAAAAATATTTTGTCTGTCAATCTTCCATAATAATATGCTGAGCAAACATCCAGCGGCGTAACCAATACCCAATATTATCCCCCCCATTTAAATAATTACTATGATTCTTTACTCCTTAAGTTCCTTCACATCTACAGCGCTAAAGCCTACTCTTGGCCCCTGCTGATGTAATTGTTGTTGCCTCAATCTCATTTGACACTTTATTCTGCAAATTCGGTCCTCAGCTAAATATTTCATTTCTCTGTAAACATCAGTTGGTGGTTCCAAAAATTGAAATCCCCAATAACCATATTCCTTCAAAACTCTCACCCCTCTTAATCCCATTATTATTCATACTTATTTTATTATATGAAGTATTTTTATGAATATTTCTTTTTAATTTAATAAAAAAAAAAAGAGTTATTTAAAACTCTTAATTTCCTTTTAAATTATTAATTAGTCCCATCATTTGGTCAACAGTAGATAATCCTTTTGAACTTAATTCAAAGGCTCTCTGAGCTAAAATCATGTCAGTCATCTCAGTTGTTATATCTACATTTGAAGCTTCAAGAAAACCTTGTCTAATTGAAGGATTAGTAACTTGATTAATTTGACTGCCTTCAGTAGCAATAAACAAACTATTACCAATTGATACCATAGAATCTTGCCCTATTGGCTGATACAAACTAATTTTGCCCACATTCTTGTTTGTACCAGTACTATTGTCAATTATACTTCCATCTTCAGCTACAATAAAATTCCCCTTCGTCAGAGTATTTTGAGCCCCAGTAAAAGTAACGTCAACTCTATTACCATTTGAATCTAGCAATTTCCCAGTGTCATCTAAGTTAAAGCCACCATCTCTTGTATAGGCAGTTGTACCATTTGCTTGAGTTACCTTAAAATAACCTGGGCCATCCACTGCTAAGTCAGTATCTACTCCTGTTGTTTTAAGTGGTCCTTGGGTGTCATTTCTGAACCAGCCTGTTGCTTTTACACCTGAGCCTGTTAAATGCTGATTAACTCCATTTTTATTTGTTGGATAACCATTTCTCTCTAATTGTTCATACACTAAATCATTAAAACTAACATCAACTTTTTTATATCCATCTGTTTCAGCGTTTGAAATATTACTAGAAATACTATCTATTTTATCTTGCATTGCCTGCATACCACTTCTACTATTCCATAATGCTCTAATCATTACCTCACCTCCAACTTATTTATCTTACTGTACCTACTTCATTAACAGCTCTTCCTAAAGTTTGATCTATAGCTTGGATAACTTTTTGATTAGTTTCAAAAGTTCTCATTGTATTCATCATGTCTATCATTTGAGTTATAACATTAACGTTGGACTTCTCTGAGGAATTCTGTCTCACAGCAGCATTACTAGTTTGAGCCACCTCATTACTTGTGTAAAGGTTGTCCCCTACTTTAAGTAAATTTTTATAGGCATTATTAGTAGATATATTTGTATTAAAATCAACCACTGCTAACTTCACACTGGTTTCATTATTAGCAATAGTAATATTTCCTTCAGCATCACTTGAAAACTTGTTTGAACCAACATTAATACTGTTCCCATTTGAATCTAAAACAGCATCCCCATTATTTGTTACTAAAGTTCCTTTAGAATCTACATGAAAATTACCATCTCTAGTATAATACTTTTGAGTGCTGGTACCATTATCCTTTTGTACAGTAAAAAACCCACGACCATCTAGCGCAAAATCAGTTTGCTTTCCAGTAGTTTGAATTTCCCCCTGTTCAAAAGAAGTTGTAGTTTCATCGATTCTGCTACCTAAACTAATTGAGCCTATAGTGGTTTTTCCGGCGCCTTTACCTTTAAGTCTGTCATAACTTTGAAGCAATACATCATCAAATTTTTTAATCTTCAAGTCGTCACCCTTAAAACCAGCTGTATTTACATTTGACATATTGTTGGTAATTACATCCATTTTCGCCTCTTGGGTTATCAACCCAGATATAGCTGTATATAATCCTCTAATCATATTATTTCACCTCTCCTACTTAAATTTAAATTCACCTGGATATTCCATGCCAAGACCTCTAGCTCTGTTTTCAATTTCTAAATTAGAAACCGGTTTTGAAGGTTTAGCGCTTAAACTCATAACTAAGGCACCTAGAACAAGACCTACTCCTATTCCTATGAGAATTCTCCTATCACTAAAAAAATTAAATAAATCCTTTATTTTATATATAACTCTTTTATTAATAGTACCTCCCCCTTACCAATATTTAGCTTTCCAGCAATATCTTCTATACTGAAGCCCTGCTTTATTAAATCGCTAATTTCATTTATTTTAATATTATTACTGAACTGATCAGCCTCAGTATTTATTTTACTCTTATTATCTTCTATTTTATCATATGTTTCAACTTTTTCCACTGTGATTTCATTATTTTTTTTATTCATTTCCACAATAGAATTAAACTTTCCATTAATATCCTCTAATTCCTTTCGAATATCAAATATTACTTGGTTAAATTGCTCATTATTTTCCCCTAATAGTACTTTAAATTCATCCATATTATCTACTTCATGATTTAAAATACTATTAAAAGATTTATGTTCTTTTTTAATCGCGTTATAGTTAAATAAAATCAAAAAAATTCCTATTAATATTATTAAATAAAAGGCCATAAAACCAACCCTTCTAACTACTTATATTTTAGTTTTTGAAGTTCCTTTTTTAAATGCATAATAGCCCTGCTATGCAATTGACAAATTCTAGACTCTGATACCTCAAGTATTAATCCAATTTGCTTTAAAGTAAGTCCTTCATAGTAATATAGGGTTAATACAGTTTTATCCTTCTCATTTATCATGTCCAATGCTTTAGCAAGATATTCAAGTTGTTCTTTTTCTTCTAAAGATTTTTCAGGACTAGGGCTCATCTTATCTTCAACTGAGCCTATTAAAGGCATATCATCATCTTCAGTGTATATTAAATTTTCCAGAGACATTACTGATATATAGTTTATATATCCCTCTATCTCCCCTACCTCACTAATTGAAATCCCTAAAGAACTAGCAATTTCTTCAGTACTAGGTTCTTTAAGAAATCGCTTTTGTAACTCTTCAATAGCTAGGTTATATCTATTAAGTTTATCCATAGCACCTTTAGAAATAGGGCTATTTTTCCTTAACTCATCTATCATGGCTCCTTTAATTCTTATAGAAGCATAAGAAGAAAATTTCATCCCTTTACTAGAATCAAATTTATTAAAAGCATCAATTAAACCAATCATTCCGTAACTTATAAGGTCTTCATACTCTATATACCTACTTTTTCCTATGATAACTCTTGACGCAATATATTTAACTAGAGGTATAAATTTTTTTAAAACCTCACCCTTAACTTCGCTACCTTGATCTATAGTCATTTGACATACCTCCTATAACCCTTTACTCCTTTGATTTCTCATAATTTCAAAAGTGTATTGAATTATCTTTTCTCTCTCAAGATTAGTTAGATCTAAGAAATTAATACCGCAGACATAAAAGTTTTTTTCGTCACGTTCTACACGAACAACCTTACCGTATATCTCAATATCTCCCTTTAAAGTATTTAGGATGAAATGTAAGATATCTCCATATTGTATAGGTTGCTCAACTTTTATCCTCATTCCTCCACCACTTAAATCTAAAAGTACCACCTTTTGTGATACTTTACTGATATCCATTTGCTTTTTGGGTATTTTTGATTTATATCCTTCACCTTCAGGCAGTTTTTCAAAATTAATAACAGTAAGATAATCTAATTTAACTACTCTATAATATTGCCTTCTTTGAACAACTTTATAAGTGTTAGGTATTTCTAATATTATTAGTGGAATTCCATCTACTTTTCTACCTATTACTCTAGAATCAAACTGAAATATGCTCAACTCTTGATAGTACATAACTTCAGCTAAATCTCCAGATCTAAGTGGAATATATTCTCCATCCTTAGTTGGAATACTTATATAAAAAAATTTTTCATTTACATCTTGAATATTACTTTTAAATGATTGTTTTTCCCATATAACTTCAATTTTTTTATTAATTAATAGATCTAATTTTTCCAATTTACCACTTCCTTAAGAAAATATACTAAACAGCTTTTTGAATAAGCCTTGAACATTCATATCAGTTACTATCATGGTTTCTCCAATTAACTTTTTAGCGATTTTATTAATATCATCAGCTGCTTCACATTTAGGATAACTTATAATGAATGGTTGCTGTTCTCTAACTGCTTGAACAACCTTTCGATCTTCAGATATAGATCCTAAAAACTCTATATCCATTTTTAAAAAATTTGTAACCGCATTATTAAACTTATTATAAGTCATAATACCTTCTTTTGAATCAAGAGTTCTATTAATAATTACCTTTGCCTTTGATTTTATTTTAAAGTGATTTACCGCTTTTAACAAACTATAAGAGTCAGTAAGTGAGGTGGGTTCAGGTGTAGTAATAATAATTAGTTCCTCACAACAAGCTATAAATCCTAATACACTTCTATTAATTCCTGCTCCAGTATCCATAATTATATAATCAAAATCCTGTAGCGAAGCTAGTTTTATTAAAAAATTTTCTCTTTGTTCTTCTGTTAGCTCTTCTACTCTAGTAAGTCCTGAGCCTCCAGCTATAAGTTTCACCCCATATGGGCCCGTTATCATAACATCCTCAATCTCTTTATTTTTAAAAAGAACATCATGTATATTGTATTTAGGTAAAAAACCCATAAGAACGTCGTCATTAGCCATCCCTATATCCGCATCAAAAATTAAAACTTTTTTTCCAAACTTTGAAAGCGAAATGGATAAATTAACAACAAAATTACTTTTACCCACTCCCCCTTTCCCAGAGGTCACAGTCAATATTTTAGCTCTAGAATTATCTTTTGTATTCTCTACTGCCAATTGTCTTAATCGCTCAGCTTGGTCTAGCATATAGAATCCACTCCCAGTATCAGATTTGAAATTGCTTCAGCAGTAAGATTTTTTATATCATCTGGCACGCTTTGTCCAGTAGTAACAAAGCTTAAGGGTTTCTTTGCATAATCCAAAATATTTAAAATCGAGCCATAAGTGGATGTCTCATCAAGTTTTGTAATTATTAAATTACTATAATTTAATACCTTATATCCATCAATTATTGCTTGAATATCATTGTTTTTAGTTGTTGAACTAATAACTAAGTGTATATTTTTAGTATTTACTTTCTCAACAAATGCTCTTAGCTCGGAGAGTTGCATTGTATTTTTGCTACTTCGTCCAGTTGTATCTATTAATATTACATCACAATCTTTCATGGAGTCTAGAGCGGCATCCATTTCCTTTAGAGTAATAACCACCTTAAAGGGTAACTCCATAATTTCCGCATAGGTTTTAAGCTGCTCTATTGCACCTATCCTATAAGTATCAATAGTAACTAACCCTACCTTTTTCTTTTCTATAAGTGCTAATCTACCAGCAAGTTTTGCTATTGTAGTAGTCTTACCAACGCCCGTTGGTCCAACTAGTATTACCTTACCTTCCATTTTAACCTTGGAGATAGAAATCATTTTTTCAAGAGTAATTTTTAACTTCTCATCTTCTTCTAATTTTTCCTCAATACTTTTAATCCTGGTCTGGATTTTTTTAGAAACTGAATCATTAATATCTGCTTGTGCTAATTTAACTTGTAATTTACTTTTTCTTATGGTTCTCTCCGTAGTCTTAACAGAAACCATATTGGACATCATCTCTCGTATTTCACGAATTTCTTTAGCTAAATCGCTGGACTCCTCTTTATTTCCATTTACAAGCAAAGCGGAGGCTTGTGTTTCTTTAATTATATTAACCTCTTTTTCTGCTTTTATTTCATTTTTCATAACTTGTTTAATTGCCTCAATACTTTCTTTTACTGAATTATCCTCATTCTTAATCATATTTTCCACTGCAGCAGTAACTTCTATGGATTTTTTAGCAAATAGTCCCGCGAAACCTGGCTTCCTTATTTTTCTTTGACTAATAATCACAGCCTCTTTGCCTAATTCATATCTAATGCGGGTCAGTGCCTCGTTCATATTATTTGCAATATATCTCTTTATAATCATTAGATTGTCACTACCCCTTCAGTTTTTATCTCTATATCATTAGGTATTTCATTTAAAGAAAGTACTGTAATATGTGGAAACACCATTTCTATTAATCTTCTAAATGGCGGTCTTATTCTCGGTGATACTAAAATAACTGGTTGATTTTCATTAAAGTATACAGAATTAACTATTTCCTTAATGGCATTTAACACTCTACCAGTTGATTCCGGGTCAATAGCTGGAAAGGACCCCTGTATTGATTTTTGAATATTTGAAGCTATTAAATCCTCTATCTGAGTAGATAAGGTTACTACTGTAATGCAATTATTTTCATCTACTAAAGGATTACATATTGTTCTTCCTAAAGATATTCTAACATACTCAGTCAATAATTCAATATCTTTTGAGTTCCTAGAATTATCTGCCAGGGATTCCATAATCGTAACCATATCTTTTATTGGAACTTTTTCTTTTAATAAATTTTGAATAATTTTCTGAACTTCTCCAATTGTCATAAGATCTGGAATTAGTTCTTCCACTACAGCACTATATTTAGTTTTAAGAGAATCTATAATCATTTTAACTTCTTGTCTGCCGATTAGTTCATAAGAATGAAGCTTAATAGTTTCAGTTAAATGAGTAACTAAAACTGTAGTAGGGTCTACAACTGTTAAACCATTAATTTCAGCATCTTCCCTTTGATCCTTATTGATCCACATTGCTGGAAGTCCAAAGGTAGGTTCTGTAGTTTTAATACCTTGAATTTGAATATCTTCCGTACCTGGATCCATACATAATAACATGTTTGCCATTAACTCGGATTTGGCAACCACGGTTCCCCTAATCTTTAATACATACTCGTTTGTTTTTAATTGAAGGTTATCCCTAATTCTAATTGGTTGAACGACAATTCCTAATTCAATAGCGCATTGCCTTCTTACTGAAGAAATTCTTTGAAGTAAATCGCCCCCTGAACTTTCATCTGCAAGAGGGATCAATCCATAACCAATCTCTACTTCCATTGGTTCAACCTGGATTAAATCCATAACATTTTCAGGTTCCTTTCTTTCAATATCAATGTCTTCTTGTTCCTTGTATTCAATATTTTTTATTATGGACGCTTTCTCTTCTCTGTATAATAGGTAAGCGCTAGCACCAGTTAGAGCTGATAAAAAAAGGAAGACAAAGGTTGGTAAGCCTGGAATTAAAGCAAGAAAGAAAAGCACAGAGGCTGTAATTCCAATAACCTTAGGAAAGGCAGTTAACTGAGTGACTAATTGTGCTCCAAAATTAGTGTCATTTCCTGAACGGGTAACCATTATACCTGAAGCAGAGGAAATTAATAGTGCTGGTATTTGAGTAACTAATCCATCTCCTATGGTCATCCTTGTAAAGGTTGCTGCAGCCTCAGCAATAGGCATTTTTAAAACTAGAGCTCCAATTATAATACCACCAAGAATATTAATTAAAGTAATAATTATTCCTGCTATGGCATCTCCTTTAACAAACTTAGAAGCTCCATCCATGGCTCCGTAAAAGTCAGCTTCCTGCTGAAGGTTTGACCTTCGCGTCCTAGCCTGGGATTCATCTATAAGCCCTGAATTCAAATCCGCATCTATAC
The DNA here is from genome assembly GCA_014380625.1 of Clostridiaceae bacterium. Classification (GTDB taxonomy): domain Bacteria; phylum Bacillota; class Clostridia; order Clostridiales; family Clostridiaceae; genus JACMJL01. Next base: position 16,878 of record JACMJL010000269.1, on the reverse strand, counting down.
TCATTTGTTTACCAGGCATAGCATCTAAAGTAAATCTTGCAGAAACTTCAGAAACTCTTCCCGCACCATTAGTAATAACTATAAATTGCACAACAACAATAATTAAAAATATTACTACACCAACAATATAACTTCCACCAACAACAAAACTTCCAAATGACTCAATAACTTCTCCTGCATAACCATCTCTTAAAATTAATCTGGTAGAAGATATGTTTAACGCAAGCCTAAATAATGTAGTTATTAAAAGTAAAGTAGGAAATACAGAAAACTGAAGAACTTCTGTAGTAAACATGGTCATAAGTATTATGATTAAAGCTACAGTAATGTTTAGTGCAATAAATACATCTAACAAAACTGTCGGTAATGGAATAATTATAATTAAAATAATTCCTATAACTCCAAAAGCTACAATGACATCAGAGTAACTTCGTATATTTAACTTTTTAGTATTCTCACCCACTTAACTTACCTCTACTTCCTTTTCTTCATTTTAAAAACCAGTGCAAGTATTTCTGCAATTGCTTGATACATCTGTGCAGGAATTTCTTGTTCTAGTTCTACTTCTTTATATATTAACCTAGCTAAAGGTTTGTTTTCAATTATTGGTACATCATTTTCTTTAGCAATTTCTCTGATTTTAAAAGCCACTAGATCTGCTCCTTTTGCAACAACTATAGGTGCTTCACTTTTTCCTTCCTCGTACTTTAGCGCAATGGCTAAATGTGTTGGATTTGTCACTATCACTGTAGCATTAGGAACTTCGGACATCATCCTTCGGGAAGCCATCTCTCTTTGTTTTTGCCTAATCTTCCCTTTGACCTGAGGATCTCCTTCTTGTTGTTTATATTCCTCTTTAACCTCTTGTTTACTCATTTTTAAATCTTTATTATAGCTACGTCTTTGAAAAATATAATCAATTATAGATATAGCAATTAAAACATATATAGTTTGAGTAAATATTCCTACTACTAGCTTTTTAAATAATTCAAGCATGGAAGGAACCCCAACATCCCCCATGTAAAGCAAGGAGCTAAAATTTGAATATATATATTTATAACCTACAAACCCTACTACACTGACAATTGCTAAGTTTTTAAAAAGTTCTACAAAACTTCGCATAGAAAACATTTTCTTAAATCCTTTTAAAGGGTTTATTTTTGAAAGAGAGGGCTTAATTGACTCAGCACTTAATAAAAACCCAGTTTGAGCAAGGCTAGAAATTACACCTAAAGCCATTATTGGTATTATGAAAGGGAGTAGTACTAAGCCTATCCTAGTTACAGCAATGATAGCTATGTGGGAAATACTTGAATAACTCAAGGTTGAATTTAAATAATTAGTGTAAAAATCTAATAAAAATCTGCCTAAATTATCTTTCATATAATTTCCTAGAGCAGCTATTACTAAAGTAGAAGCTAAAAGTGTAGCAGTTAAATTTATTTCTTTACTCTTTGCCACTTGCCCCTTTTTCCTAGCATCTTGCTTTTTTTTAGCAGTTGCTTCTTCGCTTTTATCGTCGGAAGCAAAAATAAAAATAAAAGGTATAACCTTATATATTCCTTTAAATATTTGTGGAAAGCTATTAAAATTTGATATAATTTCATCTGCAAATATAGGTAACGCAAGAGAAATACACATTAATCCTAATACAATTTTAATAGGAAGTCCTAGTATCATTACATTTAGTGAAGGTACTGTACGAGCAATTAAACCCATGGTCAAATCAGTAATTAATATAATAAATACTATTGGAATTGATATTTTTAATCCTATTGCAAAATACTGAATAAATATATTTAAAATTACAGTACTTGACTTCGGTGAAAGAATAAATTCCCCTATTTCAACTACTTGAAAGCTTTTAACTAATTCTGATATCAGTACATGATGAGTGTCTGTTATAAAAAATAGCATAATTGAAAACCAATATAACATATTTTCAATAAAAGTGGCATTAGAACTTGTAGTTGGGTCAAATATCGAAATCATCCCAAAACCCACCTCAGTATCTATAATTTGCCCAGCAAATTTAATAGCGTTAAAACAAAGATTAGTTAAAAACCCTAAGGTTATTCCAGTTGTAATCTCACTTCCAATAGTAATAATAAGCTCAAGATTATTATTTACAGCTAACCCAGTTTGATTAATTCCTGGTAAAAGCATAAAAGACATAATTACTGCAAAGCCAACTTTAGCTTTATTAGGAAAACCTATAGGGAAAAAAATATTAACAATTCCAAAAAAACTTATCATTCTTATAAAAACAAATATAAATCCAGTAAAATAAGTAACATCTATCAAATTCTATCCCACCTAATGAGAAATATTAGCAATATATCCAAAGATTCTTTGCGTGAAGTTTACTATAGTGGTCATCATAAAAGTGCCAGTTATTAATCCAACTGCAGCAACAACAACAAGCTTTGGAACAAAAGTAAGAGTTTGTTCTTGAATTTGGGTGGTTGCTTGAAAAATACTAATAAGCAAGCCCACAACAATAGATGCTACAAGTATTGGAGCAGCCATTAATAATCCTGTATAAATTGCATCTTTTAATATACTAATAACCATATTTTCACTCAACTATTTCACCTCACTTAAAGCTAACCATCAAAGATTGCACAATCAAATACCAACCATCTACCATTACAAAAAGTAATAATTTAAAGGGCAATGAGATTGAAACTGGTGGTAGCATAAACATACCCATTGACATCAATACACTTGCGACAACTAAATCAATAACAAGGAAAGGTATATATAATAAAAAACCAATTGTAAAGGAAGTTTTTAATTCACTAATAATATAAGAAGGAATTACCACGTAAAGTGGAACATTTTGCTTAGTTATTTTTGAGGTATCTACCTTTGATGCATCCATAAAAAGTTTTAAATCCTTTTGGCGTGTTTGTTTTAACATAAACTCTCTTAATGGTTTTGAGCCAGCCTCAACTGCTGCATCTTGAGAGATTGTATTATTCATATAAGGAGTTAATGCCTTATCATTTATTTGAGTAAAGGTAGGTGCCATAATAAAAATCGTTAAAAAAATTGCTAGTCCTGTTAACACTTGATTTGGTGGCGCTTGTTGCGATCCAATAGCACTTCTTAAAAATGAAAACACTACAATTATTCTTATAAAACTTGTCATCATCACTATTATCGATGGCAATAAGGTTAGTACAGTTAAAAGCATTAATAATTTAATATTGTCAACATAATCTTTAGGTGAATTAGTCCCATTATCTACAGCAATACTTACCTTTGGAACTGGTATTGTAGCGGGTGCAGCATAAACCTTACTCCCCCAAAAGGTCAACACTATAAATACTGAAAAAAACAGTATATACAAAAATAAGTTTTTTCTTTTCTTCATTTCAATCTTCCTTTTTTTCCCAGTTTTTTTATAATTTCCTGGAATTTATCATTTTGGGGACTTTCCATGGACTTCTCTAGATTTTTTAGGTCCTCTTCTGATACTTCTTTTAAAATTTCTATATTATTTGAGGAAGAAGATACTACATATCCTTTATTTCCCATTTTAACCACCAATATATTATTGTCTTTGGATAGAGAGATTCTTTCTAATATCTTTAAATACTTTTTATTGGAAAGTAATTGAAGTTTTCCTCCACCGTATTTTAAAGTAAGTATTATAAGTCCTAAAATAAATACCAACGCGAAAATAGTTTTAATAATTAAAAATAAATAATCTAACATTAAAGATCTACCTGCCTTACTGTACTAATATATCATTAAAATAAATGTCACTAATTTTTCCATCTTTTAAATATGGATTAATTCTAGCCATAAATTCCTTTTTAAGATCTTCTGTTCCCTTTGATGTAAAGTCAGCAGCTTTTTTCTCTCTTAAAACACTAATTACAGTATCTCTAATAAAAGAATCCATTTTTTCCAATTCTTCTACTAACTTGGTGCTTGTAAAAGCTAATGTTATATTTAATTTTATGTATCTCTTTGCATCAGTATCTGTAAGGTTTACAGTAAAGTCCTTTTCTATAACATGGGTTAGAGGAGGAACTTCTAGTTCAGTATGTCCGGTTACTTTTTCAGTAGAAGTAGTAGCTGGGGTTTTTTGGTTCATGATTATATATCCAATTCCTGCCCCTAAACCCACTATAAGAATAAACATTAACACAATCATTATCATAATAGGATTTATTTTTGCCTTGTCTTTTTTCTCTTTTACTTTCTTTTCACTCATAAAAACTATATCTCCTTTACACTATCTACCTTGAAATTAAAGCCTAAGGCAAATATTTTCTTTTTAAATTCAATAACTTTTCCAATTATCTCTTCTGAGGATTCTAAAACAATGTATTTATTTCCATTTATTAAGGTAATTGTAGTACTTCCTAATGCTTCTTCTACCTTTTCTATATGGTCAGAATTAAGAACAAACTCATTTCCTTTAAACCCTGTTAATATAATCATTTTTTTCTCCAATACGCTTTTTAATATAAAGGGGAATAAATATATATTCCCCTATATTTCAATAAATTATCTCTTTAATCCAATAATAGTCTGAAGAATTTCATCTCCATTAGTTATTGTCTTACCATTAGCTTCAAAGGCTCTCGTAGTAACAATCATTTCTGTAAATTGTTCTGTAAGGTCAACATTAGATGCTTCTAAGAAACCAGAGTTTATATCTCCATATCCTTTACTATTATCTTGTCCAGTTGTTCCTTGTCCGGCCATAATTACTGGTACGCCAGAGTTAACAGTACTTTGATTTAAATTGTTACCAATATCTTTAAGTCCAGCTGTATTATTAAAAGATGCTAAGGCAACTTGTCCAAGTGCAGTTTGTCTTTGGTCTTCCAATGTAGCTGTTAATATCCCTTTAGCATCTATTGAAACTTTAGTTACCTTTAAATAAGTACCTGTACTTGAATCATATACCTTGTCCGGAATTTTTAATGCTTTTAAACTTGTATCCTCTGCTTTCAAAACACCCGTAGCATCAACAAAATTTATCCTGTTATTTCCATCTATACTTTGAACTGGTGTACCACCTACAAATCCATTGGCTGTTGAAGCAGTTGTATCTTCTGAAACGAGTGGAGTAGCCGTTTGTGTTACAGCAATTGTCTGAGTAAATCCATTTGAACCAAGAAAAGAATTTAACGCATTTTCTACATCCTTAGAAGTGGCAGTGCCGAGACCACCAAGATTAACTGTGATCACACCATTTGTTTGTACTACTGGTGGGATTGCAGCTGGATTTTCTGGAACATACGCAGTAGTTATTTTTACATTTGTTGTTGCTGGAGTGGCTGTATCTTGTTGTACTTTTATAGTATATCCATTTAGTCCCTCACCAGCAGAGGGTTTAAATGTCATTGATGTACCCACTGCAGCTGCTGGTGCAGCTCCAGTAGCCGTAACACCATTTGATTCTCCAGTAATTGAATATCCCATAACTCTATATCCACCAGAATTTACAAAGTTGCCCAAAGAGTCACGGCTAAAAGATCCATCTCTTGTATAAAAAACTTGCTCACCAGATGATGATAAAGAATTTGTGTCAATTGAATGATTCCCTTGAGTTGAATCAATAATTATTTTGCCATCCTCATAAACATCTTGCCCTTTTGCTACAATGAAGTATCCATCTCCGTCAATAGCTAAATCTGTAACACTACTTGTTGGAGTCATTGACCCCTGTGTTTGATTTACATCAATACCGCCTATCTTTACACCTAAACCAATCTGACTTGCATTAATACCACCTTGATTTGATGTTGAACCTTGAGCTCCACTAACGGATTGACTTAACATATCTTGAAACCTTGCCCTTGAACCTTTAAAAGCCGTAGTTCCTACATTAGCTATATTATTACCCACAACATCTAATTTTTGTTGATTAGCTCTCATACCTGAAATTCCTGAATAAAGTGATTTTAACATAATATAAACCTCCAAATTTTTTATTTTTTCTTTGTTTCTATCAATCTACAAAGTTGGCTTCCTACAAGAGGTCCGGCCATTTTACAACATTACAACGCTATCAATATTTGTAAATACATTACCTTTACTACTTTCTTTGTGAACAGCTGTAATTATTGTTCTATTAGTAATACTTGTTACCAATGCCAAATCCTTATAAAGAATTAGACATTCTTTAGAGCCTTTTTCATCAGCCATGTTAATTCCATCATTTATTTTATTCATATCTGCCGAATTTAAACTAATGTTTCTATTTTGTAACCTTTCAGCCGCATGATTGGAAATTAAAAAGCTTTCATTTTTTTTAACTGCATTATTTAATGCGTCCTTAAAATTTTTCGAGAAATTTGTTTTTTTATCTTCTTTTGGTATTTGAATATCTAAAGAAGAATAGGGTTTTCCATTAATAATTCTAAAACTCATTTATTTCACCTACACCGTTGTATTACTATTAGGAATTGTTGCCTTAGTAATTTCTGCAACTTCAACAACATTCTTATAATCGAAATCTTGAAGATAAGGCTTTCCATCTGATGTAAGTACGGGCTTACCATTCTGCATCAATTGTAAAGTAACTGTAAGTGAATCTCCATTTTTTGATACTCCTTTTACCGTTCCCATGATAGCATTTCCTTCATTATCAGTTTGATTAATTAGTACATCTTTTCCGATAAGAGAAGTTGCACCAGAAAAAGAAATATTGTTATTTAAATTTGTCAGTTGTTCCAAGGATGAAAACTGTGCTAATTGAGCTATATACTGCGTGGAATCCTTTTGTTGAGTCGGATCTTGATTACTGAGTTCTGCTACTAGAATCCTTAGAAAAGAATTTTTATCAAGCTCGCCTGTTTTTTTAACAATAGGTGTACCCTTTGCTGTTTTAGTAGCTCCATTAATCGAAATATTAGTTATATCAGACATTCTTTTACCTCCTAAACCAAAATATTTACATTACTGTCCATGTATTGAATTGACTCTGCTTGAGCCTCATCCTCATCACCGAACATCATATTACTTTTTTTCTTACCTTGGTTTGATTCTTTGTTTTGTTGTGTGCCTTGCTTAAATAATGAACTTTCCCCATTAAAAACATCTACTGAAAAACTTTGAATGCTTGTATTGTTACTGCTAATTTTATCATTTATCTCTTGTAGATTTGAGTTTATTAGATTATAGGCCTCTTTATTAGAAGTCGTTATTGTAGCTTTCATGGTATTAGCATCCTGAGTTAATTTAATTACAACTTCCCCCAAGTCATTTGGAGTTATTTTAACAGTAAGATCCTTAATCTCGTTTACATTCATATACTTAACAGTTTTAATAACATCATTTGTCATGTTATCCTTGTTAAGAAGTACATTATCAGCTACTTTTGTGGTGGCTACATTATTTTGATTGCTAGCCCTAGTAACTAAGTTTGCAAAATTCTGATTGTTATCTGAACTGTCCTTCTTAGCAATTCTCTGCAAAATTTTATCTGCCCCAGCATTTGTTTTTGAATTCTCAGTAAAATCATTTTGCCTTACATCCACATTGTTTGAAATTGACTCTTCCAATTTAACACTAGACAATATTCCAGAGTTCACATTTCTAATTTCTTTCACTTCTTTGGTCACAATCACATCATTTCTTTTAGCTACTTCTTTGTGTTGTGAGATTTTTGTTTCCATCTGTAATATTTGTTTTAACATTAAATCACTTTGGGACTTAGTAAAAGTCTTTATATCTTCAGAATTTTCAACTTTACTAACTACTTCAGTGAGGTTCTTTAAAATGACTTCTATTTTCTTTACATCTTGATCTATTAAGGCAGAACTTGGAACCACAGCTTTAAGACTAGATAATAGTCCCTGGATTGTACTTTTAATCTCCTTAATCACATTCATAGCATTTGTTTCATTAACGTCCTTAAATTGTTGACTCTGTTGAGGAACCTTCGCTTCAAGCCTTGATATTTGCTTTAACATTGAATCAACCGTTTCAGTTTCAACAGTGACTGTATTTATGGCTGTTGGATTAGCTTCTAAAGAGGTCTTTTTCGTTAATGGTAAATCTTCACTTTGAAGCTTAGTAGTTAATTGATTTAGTAAAGAACTCAATAATACAACTAAATCATTTGTTTTATCTATTGGATCTTTTAAAGCTACTTCACCATTATTATCCTCAATTAGCATTTTAGCTACTGAAGTTTTATTTGCTTCAAAATTAGATAAAAGAGTAGTCAATTGATTAATGTTATCCTTAATAGAAGTCGCCTTACCATTTACCTCAATGGATTTACCCTCCAAGGAATTAGTAATTGCAGCTGAATTGTTTTTATTTACTTGGCTTAGTTGATTCCCCAATTCTGGTGTTTCTACTTTTGGCTTTTCTAATTGTTCCAACAATAAATCAAACTTATCACTTTCAGCAGTGCTTACGTTTTTAGATGTTAAATCTGAACTTAAATTAATAGGCTGAGGTATAACTAAAGTTTGTACATCTTCAGCTTTAGGCTGATCTACAGTACTGCCTTCAGTTGAAGGTAATTTAGTCATAGATTTTCCAACCAAAAACTTAGTAAAATTATTTTCCGTGGAATTGGCCTTTGAATTTTGTTTAACTAGTCTATTTCTTGTAGAATTATTTGCATTTAATCCATTGGTATCAATTCTTGAATTTACTTCACTTGTTTTCATTTTCTCACCTCCTCTCAAGTATAGGTTTTACATACTATTTCTTCTTCTAATAAAACCATATAATGCAAATTCATCATTTGCCTTTTGTTCAACCATGTCTTGTTCCTTTAAATACAATGTCTCTTTTTTATCCCTTAAGATTTCAACAGTTTTTCTTTCAATTTGTTTTTTTTCTAGTTCGCTTCGTTTTCCCTCTAAATTTAACACATTCCTATCTAATTCTGTTTTTGTATTATTAATTGATTGGTTTACTGCATTTAAATAATTACATTTAATTTTTCTTTCAATTAGTGAGACAGCAGTTTCTGTTTTGGCTGTGTTTTCATAGGTTTCCTTTAGTTTGTCTAATCTTAATTCTGTGTTTTCCTTTTGAACTTGAGCCTCTTTAAATTTAATTTTACTTTCTTCTTCTTTATCAATTCTTATATCTAATAATTTTTGCAATCGAAACTTATATCCATTCATAGCGTCTCCTTAATTAATTATAGATTTTAATATTGATAAACTGTTTTCTAAACTATTATGCTCATTCATCTTTTGCTTTAAAAATTTATTGATTGATTCATTATAGTTAATAGCTAAATCTACTTTTTTATTGCTACCTTTTACATAGGCACCTATATTTATTAAATCCTCAGAATCTCGATAAGTGGCCAAAAGATCTCGATAAAAGGAAGCTGCTTCCTTATGCTCCTCGTCTGCAATTTCCGACATAAGTCTACTTATACTACTTAAAACATCAATAGCGGGATAATGATTTTTTGCCGCCAGAGATCTAGATAAAACTATATGACCATCTAATATACCTCTTACAGCATCCGCAATTGGTTCATTAAAATCATCACCATCCACTAGCACTGTATAAAAAGCAGTAATGGAGCCTTTATCAGACATTCCTGAACGTTCCATCAATCTTGGAAGCATTGCAAAAACTGAAGGGGTGTAACCCTTTGATGCTGGTGGTTCTCCAATAGCTAGTCCTATCTCTCTTTGAGCCATAGCAAATCTTGTTACGGAATCCATCATTAAAATAACCTTTTTTCCTTGATCTCTGAAGTATTCAGCAATTGCAGTTGCCGTAAAAGCGCCTTTAAGTCTTACAAGTGCAGGTTTATCTGAAGTAGCACATACCACAATAGACTTTTTCATGCCCTCCTTTCCAAGATCCTTTTCTATAAAGTCAAGTACTTCTCTTCCTCTTTCTCCTATAAGTGCAATTACATTTACATCTGCCTCGGCATATCTAGCAATCATCCCTAGAGTTGTACTCTTTCCAACTCCACTACCAGCAAATATACCTATTCTTTGACCTTCCCCACAAGTAAGAAACCCATCAATTGCTCGAACCCCTGTAGGAAGAATATTTTTAATTCGTCTTCTTTTTAGTGGGTCTGGAGGTTCTCTATCTAAAGGATACAAAGTACCATTAAGAATTTCATTTTCATTTAATGGATTTCCAAGTCCATCTAAAACTTTACCAAAAAGGTCATCAGAACACTTAACACCTAAGGGTTTTTCCGTAGGAACAACCTTGCACCCTGGAGAAATTCCAATTAGTTCGCCTAAGGGCATTAAAATAACATCATCATCTCTAAAACCTACAACTTCACAGGGAATAGGCAGGTTTTTTTCATTATAAATAGTGCAAACCTCTCCAACAAAGGCTCTGATACCACATACTTCAACGGTTAAACCTATTACCTTTTTAACTCTACCTTCTGAATAAATATAATTTCCTTCTTTTACCTTTTTAGTTATACTCCCGAAGTTTATATTTAGCATTATATATCATTCTCCTCAAGAATCTCTTTAACCCTAGTAAAACCAATATCTATTCCAACTTCAATATGACCATTATCCTTCTCAACGACAGCGTTTCCAACTTCGATTGAATTATCTTCAATAACAAAAACTTCGCATTTGTAAGTTAATTGTATTTTCCAAACTCCTATAGCTAACTTAAGTTTCTCCATGTGAAGATTATTACATTTTATAACATAAGTTTTAACAGTTTTTACTTGATCTAAAGCATTTATTACCATCTTATTAATAGAATCCTCAGCCTTTACCTCTTTTTGTAGTATACCTTTAACTATTTCTAATATTAAGTCTTTGACCTCAGTTTTCTTTTCTTTAACATAGTTTTCATATTCTTTATTGGCGTTTAATAGTATACTATTTGCAAATCTCTCTGTTTCCTGAGCATTATTTATAATAATTTGAGCCTCTTGTTGTGCCTTTATTACATTTTCTTCATATGCTCTGTTATAGGAATCATAATATGCTTGTTTTTCACCAGCTTCATAAGCTTTTTTATAGGCTTCTTGTTCAATTTTTTCAGCCCTTAAATAGGTATTTGATAAAAGTTCTTCGCTTTGTTTTCTTGCATTTTGTAATATAGAGCTTGCTATATCTTCATATCGTGAGGTAACTGCAGAATTAACTGATGAAAGATATTCTGATTTTTCTTCCTTATAATTAGTTTCTATAGCTCTCATACCATTTTCGTTAATGCTATTGTTTTTTATAACTTTAAATAATGATTGCATCTTCTCCACCTCTAGAAATTATAATTTCTCCAGCGTCCTCGAGCCTTCTTATAGTTCCAACAATCTTCATTTGAGCTTTTTCCACATCCATCAACCTAACAGGACCTAAGAACTCCATATCTTCTTTTAGGGATGCAGCCGCTCTCTTTGATTGATTTCTGAAAATAGATGCAGAAACCTCATCTGAGCAACCCTTAAGAGCTAAAGCAAGATCCTTAGATTCAACTTCTCTAAGAATTCTTTGAATTGATACATCATCAAGTGTAATAATATCTTCAAAGATAAACATAGATTGCTTAACTTTTTCTGCAAGTTCTGGATCCACTCTCTCAAGACCTTCTGTAATATTTTTCTCAGTTGTTCTGTCTACTTGATTTAAAATTGCAACTATAGTTTCAACTCCACCAATTACAGTTAAGTCAGATTTTACAACGGAGGATAATTTTGTATTTAAAACCTTTTCAATCTCTTTTATTACCATGGGAGATGTGTTGCTCATATTAGCTATTCTAAAGGCAACATCTCCCTGAATTTCTTCTGGTAAAGAAGATACAATTTGGCCTGCTTTATCCGGTTGTAAATAACATAAAATTAGAGCAATAGTTTGAGGATGCTCATTTGTTATTACATTCAGTAGTTGATGAGCATCAGCCTTCCTTGCTATGGCAAAGGGTCTAAACTGTTCTGTAGCTTCCGTTACTTGATCTAGTATTTCCTTTGCTCTTTGAGTTCCCAATGCCTTACCAAGTAAATCCCTTGCATAATCAAGTCCACCTTCAATTAAATAATCCTTAGCCTTATTCATATCCATAAATTCAGATAAAATAGATTGTTTCAAATCATTTTTTACAGTATTCATATTGGCAATTTCATAAGTTATCTTTTGTATTTCTCGTTCTGGTAATTTTTTTATAATTGGAGCAGCTGCATCTGGACCTAATGTAATAAACAAAATTGCTGTCTTTTGTACTCCCGTTAACTTACTTTGTTCTTTATCTTTTGCCACCAATTATCACCTCTCCTCATCTGCTAACCATGCCTTTACTATGTCTGATACTTGCTCTGGTTTTTCCTTAGCATATTTTCTAATTTCACTTTCTAAATGAGAGTTTTCATTTTTAGGTTCAAAATCAATAGGATCGTAAATTACAATTGGCTTAGCTTCCTTAGGCATTATTTCATCCCCTAGAAGAACATTTAGCCCACCCTGTTCAAGGCCTGCAACTTCTCTTACCTTATTTGCTCCACGCTTTTTAAAGGAGACCATAAGGATAAGTAAAACAGCTAATGCACCTATTCCAATTCCTATATATTCATATAATTTCTGTTTGATTTGTGCTTGATTTGCGGCAGTAATCAAAGCTAGATCACTTGCCACAGCTTCTGTTCCACTAGTATTAAACTTCATAGCTGCAACGCTAATCGTATCATTTCTTGAAGCGTCGAAGCCAATAGCATTACTAATACTATTGGTCAATGTAGCTTTATCTGCATCAGAAAGCCCCGCATCTAGCATAATAGAGGCAGTTAACCTTAGAACTTTTCCAGGGGCTACGTTAGTTTTAGTTTCAGTTTTACCGTTATCATAATTAGTCATTGTTTCCTTATTTGTAGATGAATTTGTACCAGCGTTAGTGCCTGCTGCATATCCTACAGAACTTGGATTTGTATTGGCATCTACTCCTGAACCCGCTGTATTTATAGCTCCACCATTAACACTTGTGTTATCTGTGATTTTCTCACTAACCTTAGCTCCATTTGCATCAACTATTGTAGATGCTATTTGTTGTGAATTAAAATCCATATCAGCATTTACTGTAACCTTTACATTACCCTTTAAAGCAACGGGTTGAACAATTTCAAGTATTTTTTGTTTTAATACATTTTCATATTCAGTTTTTTGTTTCAGTTGATTTGCAGTAGCAGATGCCACATCAATAGATTGGCCTGCTTCCTCAGCAGAAAACAAATTACTAGTCAAAAGTTTCATTTTATTATCTACTACTTGAACATTTTCTTTCTTTAAGTTTTTAACTGATCCACTAATTAATGCAACTATAGATTTAACTTGGTCATTACTTAAAACGGTTCCAGGTTTAAGTTTTAATGTTACTGAAGCAGTGGAAGCTGTAGAATCTTGAACAAAAGCACTATCTTGTTGCATTACAAGATGAACTCTGGCTCCATCTACTTGAGAAAAACCTTTAAGAGTTCTTTCTAGTTCTCCTTCCATAGCTCTTTGAAATTCAATTGTCATCTGTTGGTCAGTCATTCCAAATGGACTACCCTCATCGAAAAGTTCAAATCCCTTACTTCCATTAGTAAGACTGGAAGCAAGTTGTAATCTTAAATTATCCACGTTCTTTGTAGGAACTAAAATAGAAGTACCCTGTACCTTATTTGGTTCCTTTAAAGCATTTAACTTATCAAGCACTGTTTTAGAATCCGTAGGGTCCATGTTAGAAAAAAGTATAGAATATTTTGTACTAGTTGTATAAAAAGATAACGAGGATATAGCAACAATAACAACGATAACCAGCATAATATAGCCAGTCTTTTTGCCAAGGCTTAATCCCTTAAATCTTTCAAAAAGACCTTTTAATCTTTCTGCTAATGTTCCCATCTATATGCACTCCTTATTACATTTGTGTTTTATTAAGTTCTTGAAAAGCATCCATAATCTTGTTTCTTACTTCTAAAGCAAGTTGTAATGATTGTTTAGCTTCTTCACCTGATAACATTACTTGATCTATAGTTATATTACTATCACCATTTATAAAACCTTCAGTCGCATTTTCAGAGGCAATTTGTTTTTCGTTTACCTCTTCCATTTTAGATTTTAATACATCTAAAAAAGATGCTTGGCCATTATTGTCACTTGCAGACTTAGTATCAGTTGTAAATTTAATACTATCAAAGATTTTACTATCTGGCACAAAGTTATTTATATTAATACTCAATTAAATCACTCCTATCTTCCTATTTCTAAGGCTTTAGAAAACATGTTTTTTTCAGAAGTAATTGCACTTACATTAGCTTCGTAGGCTCTAGTAGAGGCAATCATATCTGCCATCTCATTTAACGTATTTACGTTTGGCATAGACACATTACCTTCTGCATCAGCATCTGGGTTAGTTGGGTCATAAATCTTTCTAAAAGGAGACAGATCGTCTACCACGCCTACGGCCTTTACACCTTTTAGAGTGTTAACCATTTTACCTGTATTAAAATCTAATTCTCGAGACAAATTCTCTTTAAAAACAGCAACTTTACGTCTATATGGCTGTCCATTTTCTCCTCTAGTAGTATTAATATTAGCTATATTAGATGCTATTGTATCCATTCTCAATCTCTCAGCAGAAAGACCACTAGCACTAATTCTTAATGCACTAAAAGCTCCCATTTAAATTACCTCCCACCTCTAATAATTATATTTTTAATAGCAAGCCTATTATTTAATTCTGTTATCAATGCCCTATATTCTAATTCGTTGGCAGCTTGATCAGCCATCTCATTATCAATGTCTACATTGTTACCATCTTGTTTCATACTAGTATCTCTATCTTGATATAATTGAATATTGCTACTTTTATCGGAATCCCGAAGGTGCTTACCCCTGTTTACCTTAAGGTCAAGTGAGTCCACACTTGCGTTGAGATTATCTTCAAAGCTAACATGATATGCCTTATATCCTGGTGTATTAATGTTAGCTAAATTGTTAGATATTACTTTACTTCTTAGATTTGTTGCGCTAAGACCTTGTTTAATTAAGTTGTATACCTGTTGTCCTTTATCTATATTACTCACATTTTCAACCCCTTTCAATAGTAACTTATAATACATTTTGTAAAATTCTTAGTTATTTTGTAAAATTTAATTAAAACTAATATAATATTAAACATTTTTGTTTATAAATCTATTATACTATGCAAATATTCTTTTGTAAAATACAAAACTCCTGTTTTTTAGATAAATTTAACAAAAAAAAACAAAGAATCCTGTGTAATCGGATTCTTATCAATATTTTAAAACTTGTTTTTTTCATATAATTCAACTTTTAAATATTGTTCATATAATTCTCTTGCTTTTTCAACAGAAATTCTAGAATTTATTAAGTCTTTGTGAACTATATATAACATAGCGTCCATTTCAGAATTATTGTGTCTCGCTTGTTTCATACTATTCTCGATGCATAAAGCTAAGTTTTCTCTAGCGCTATCACTTTTATCATAGTAGATTTTAACATATTCCATTAGATCAGTAACTTTATTTATAGTTTCAGCTTCTCTCGAGGTTAACTTTATTTCTATGAGTTGCTTGTTTATATTTTCTATAAATTCAAGGATTAAAAATGAATTGTTTCTCATAATATCGCTCCCCACCCAACAAAATTATACAAATCAAAGTGAAATTTAATTTGTATATGAATATTATACTACTAATTTGAATTAATCTACATTTTTTTATATTTTTCACCAATAAATTTATATTTTTCTTTTATGCATATCCTTTGAAAATTCAACATTACTATTTATTTACGATGTTTGATGGTAATGAGACAATTTGACGCTTAGAGATTCCAAAAAAGTCTATAAGACTCTAAACTTAGAGTCTTATAGATAACTATAATTTTTGTATAATTTAAAAGATTTATGTCTTAAATCTTTTAATCTGTAATATTATTTTTATTCTCACTACTTGTATTATTATATTAGATCTACAACAGTGTAACTAGTTCCCCATATATAGTATATTAAAATTTTATATAAAATTCAGTAATAATTTATATGAAAAAGGTAGCCGGCTTTATGTTAATAAAACCGGCTACCTTTAGTTTATTATTTTACAACTAATTTCTAAGGTTCAGAAGCAAACGCTACTGCTATTGTTCTGTCACTTTCATTCTTTCCAGTGCTGGTTACTGACAAGTATACACTCCCTGAAGTTAATCCAAGTTGTGCTACATTAAAGGAAATTCCAGTTTTACCTATAGCTACAGCCTTTGATGTTGCTATGACTGTTCCACCAGATGATACTGTGTATACTTTTACTATATCTCCTGCTGAGAGGCCAGTTACAGTTATTACATCCGCAATATCTGCATAATTAGCTAATGTTATATTTGCCACAATTGGTGTTGTTGATTTTGCTTCTGCACCGTAGGCTACAGCTGCTGATCTATCACTTTCAAGTAATGCTTTGCTTGTTACTGTTACATATACATTTCCTAATGCAGTTCCAAGTTGTGCAATATTTACTGTTAAGGATCCTGCTGCTGTTGCTGTTGCTGATCCTAGTAATGTTCCTGCGGTTGCTGCGGAGTATACTTTTACTATATCACCTATTGCTAAGCTTGGAACCACTATTGTATCTGGTATTCCTGTTATCTTATTTGTTGCTACTATATTTGCTGCAACTGGTGTTACTGATTTAGCTTCTGCTGCAACTGTTACTGCTGCTGATCTAGGGCTTTCAAGCATATTCTTACTTGTTACTGTTACATATACACTTCCTGCTCCAGCTCCAATTTGTGCAATGCTTACTGTTAAGGATCCAGCTGCTGTTGCTGTTGCTGATCCTAATAATGTTCCTAAGGTTGCTGCTGAGTATACCTTTACGATATCTCCTATTGCTAAGCTTGGAACTACTACTGTATCTGCTGTTCCTAATGCATT
>JACMJL010000268.1 GCA_014380625.1 Clostridiaceae bacterium | reverse complement strand
TTGTTTGATTTAGTTGAAAAAGTAGAATATACACAAGAAGTGAGAAATAATCCAAGTCAGTATTTAAAGGTGATAAAATCAGTACCATCATTTGCTTCTATTCTTGATGGATTAGATAATAAAATTATTGAAAAGATGGATAGTGAAATTGAAGAAGTTATAAATAATCATGAAGGATATGTTAACGGGTTGTTTAAATTTTCTTTGTACATAACTAAAAAAATAGGACATATTTTATAATGGAGTACGACGTAATTTTCATAAAGAACTAAACCGCTAAAAACGGTGGCAGACGAGTGCTAATTGCATAAATTTAATTTTTACTCAATTAATATATAAAGAAGTATCTTAATTAACTAAGATACTTCTTTATTATAATACACACTTCCTCTAAACTTTTATTGTAGAAATAAAAAATAAGGGAGTGTTATTATTTATGTCAGAATTAAGACAAAAAATGAAAATGGATATGGAACTAAAGGGTTATAGCCCAAGGACCATAAAAAACTATACTCGTATCGTTAGTAACTTTGCTAAGTATTACAACAAATCACCAGAGCTTTTAAAAGAAAAAGAAATACGTGAATATTTACATTATTGTATCATGGAAAGGAAGTTAAGTGAAGGTACTGTTAATTATATTAATGCGGGTCTAAAGTTTTTTTATACTAAAACACTTAATAGATATTGGAACATGGACAAAATTACAAGGATTAAAGAACCAAGACGATTACCCTCTGTTTTATCTCCAGAAGAAGTAAAATCTATTTTTGATGTTACTGAAAATCTTAAGCACAAAGCAATTCTCATGACGATTTATTCCGCAGGATTAAGGGTTAGTGAAGTTTGCAATTTAAAGATAACAGATATTGATAGTAAAAATATGCAAATTTTAATAAGGGAAGGTAAAGGTAAAAAAGATAGGTATTCATTGCTATCAAAAGCAAATCTTGAAATTCTCAGAGAGTATTGGAAAAGATATCACCCTACAGAGTATTTATTTTCTGGAAGGTATCGTACAGATGCTATAACTCCACGGAGTGTTCAACGTGTGATGGAAAAATCCGTAATAAAAGCTAAAATCACTAAAAACGCAACGGTCCATACCCTTCGCCACAGTTTTGCAACTCATTTGCTAGATGCTGGTACAGATATTTGTTATATTCAAAGGCTTTTAGGACATACTCGAATAACTACTACAACTATTTATTTGCATCTCAGGAGGATGGATTTACTTAATATAAAGAGTCCTTTGGACATACTCTTAGGTGAACAAGATGATTGAGATTCAAGACATATTCAATCAGTATGGTAATGAATATAGGAGAAATCATAAGCTCCCACTACATATTCAAAAAACTATGATTTCCATTGAAGCTTGTAGAACAGCGGAACTTGGGGGGCATGTAGATGAATGCGGTGAATGTGGTCATGTAAGGGTTTCTTATAATTCTTGTAGAAACAGGCATTGTCCCAAATGCCAAACTTTATCCAAGGAAAGATGGCTTGAGAAAAGAAAAGCGGATTTATTGCCCGTAGGGTATTTTCATGTTGTTTTCACTATTCCTGAAGAGCTTAACTATATAACATTAACAAACCCAAAGGAACTGTATTCTATTCTATTTAAATCTGTTTCTGAAACACTAATTGAACTTTCAAGTGATAAAAAATACTTAGGTGCCGAAATCGGATTTATGGCAATTCTTCATACTTGGGGTCAGAACCTGATGAATCATCCACACATCCATTGCATAGTTCCATGTGGAGGATTAACTTTAGATGGTAACAGATGGATTAATTCGAAAAAAGATTTTTTTATTCCAGTGAAAGTGCTTTCAAGAAAATTTAGAGGTAAATTTTTATTTTATCTTAAAAAAGCTTATCATAGCAATGCTCTTAAATATACAAATGGAATTGAGGAACTAACAGAAAAACATATATTTCAGAGCTTTATAGATAAGTTATATAAAAAAGAATGGATTGTATACTGTAGACCCCCTTTTGGGAGTGCGGAGTACGTTCTTGAATACCTTGG
>JACMJL010000267.1 GCA_014380625.1 Clostridiaceae bacterium | reverse complement strand
TCATCAAGTTACTATAACTAGTACCGTACGTTAAACGGGAATTTAAGCCTGCGGAGTGTTACACCAAATGAAAGTAGCCTTGAAATGTGAATTTCAGGCTAAATCAGACACGTAGAAACAGGAATGAAACATAAAAGTTTATATGATTTTATAACTTTTTATAAGTTTTCAGTGACGGTAGTTTTACTGAAAAACATACTAAATAAATTAAATAACAAAGGTTTTAATGAGAATATGTGCTGCCCTCATTGTAAAAGTGACAATATAATTAAAAATGGTAAATATAAGAGGAAACAGCGGTTTATATGCAAAGATTGTGATAAGAACTTTAATTCATTAACTAATACCCCTATTTCCATGTCACATATGGCAGACAAATGGCCACTTTTTATTGAATGTTTAATAAAAGGCCTATCCTTGAGAGCTTCAGAGGCAGAAATTGGAGTGACTTATGTAACGTTATTTTACTGGAGACACAAGTTAATGAGGGCCTTGAAAAGCACAGAGAATAATTCATTTGCAGGAGCTGCTGAGGCGGATGATACCTTTTTAGCTTATTCAGAAAAGGGTAGTAGAAAAATATCAGGTAGAGAACCTAAGAAAAGTGGAAATAAGTATTGCTTAGGAGAGGATAATAAGGTTCTTTTATTAGTCGCTGTAGACCATAGGGATCATTTATTATTAAAGGCGTCAGCCTCAAAAAATTCCTATGTAAGTTTAATATATGAATCATTAGGCGGAGTAGTCAGCTCTAATGAGGTATTCTGTTCAAATTATAATACTTTTTATAAGCACTTTGCTAATTTAAAAGGAATAAAACAACATTTTAGAGTTAGTCCTTATAACAGAACAGAGGAAAAAAATATAGATTTAGCCTACAGAAGTCGTAGGGCCGTCGAAACGTGGCTTTATAGATTTCGAGGGATAGCAAGCAAATATTTGAATAATTATTTGTCTCTTTATAATTGTTTAAGAAAAAGTAATCTTGATAAAACTGAAATAGGAATAACTAATTTTATGAAAGCCTTAAGATATGTAAATATTAAAGAAAGTTATGCAAGTATAAGGGCTTTGAACCTTGCCCATTAGGGAGCTTCAAAAAAATAAGCCAGCTTTGAGTCTATTTTGCGCCCGGCTTCATATTTACCGCCCTTAAGTCTAACGACTATTGCAGGGGGTTAATTAAATATATAGTTGTCCATAAATCAACTAAAAATATTAACACAGCTTCATGGCTTCAATTCTAATACAATAACATGGAGATAGATAAAACTATATTAACAATAGTTAGTATTTCTGAAGTTACTGGGGGATATCCCAACTAATTGTTTAAAGGTTTTAGTAAAATGACTTTGATCATAAAAACCAAGTTGAGCAGATATGTGAAGAATACTGTAATCAGCACTTTTTAAAAGGGTCTTAGCCCTTTCAATCTTTATCTTCTGAGCATATTTCATTATGGTCATGCCCATGTTCTTTTTAAAGCAATAAGAAGCATAACCTACAGAAATATTTAAATCTTTAGCCAAGTTTTGCAGGATAATATAATCTTCTATCTTAAGGTGTAAATATTGAAGAATTTTATTTATTACAAAGTTTCCTGTAACCTCAATTTCGTTAATTAGAATATTAAAATAGGTTGAAAGTATATTAATTTCGATTGTCTGAAGCTCTTCAAGTCCCTTAGAACCTTGGAGAATATCATAAAACTTATTGTAAATAGGGTGAAGTGAAGCTTTTGAAGTGCCATTTTTAATAATCTCTTTTGCATATATGGCATTCCAGATTATTAAGTCATTTCTTTTATCTATAGTATTTAAAGCTATAAGCTTTTCTTTTATATGTTTTTCTTTAACCAAAGCTAAAGCAGTAACCTTATCCTTGGATTCCATTAGAAGGGAAATTTCATTGCTGAATATGCTAATGTCTGATTCAAAGGTATCCCACATAAAAAGACCTCCACTATTTTACAAAATAATATTTGTTAAATACATAATATATGAATTATATACAAGTGTAAAGTGATAGAGATGCTATAATTTCATTGAAATTCAAAAAAGTGGGGGATAACAAATGAATAAACACGCCATTTATCATATTACTGAAGCTCCTTTTGCATACGGAAAGGATTTAAATACCTTAGTGGTTAGAATTAGAACTACTAGCCGGGATGTAAAGAGTTGCACAGTTTACTACAAGGATAGATATGACTGGATAAATCCATTTGAAGAAAAACCTATGAAAGTAATTGCTGAAAGTGAATTGTTTGATTATTTTCAAGGGGAAATATCTTTAAAGGAGAATAGATATAGATACTATTTTAAGCTAGAGGATAAAGGTGGCAAGGTTACATATTTTGATGAAAGAGGACTAAGCGAAAAAGAACTTGAAAAGAAAGGGGCTACTGCTTTTCAATATGCATATTTAGCTGAGGGTGATCTTTATGAAGAAGAAAAGTGGCTTCAGGAAGCAGTTGTATATCAGATTTTCCCTGATCGCTTCAATAATGGAGATAGTACTATTAACCCTTCTAATATATCAAAATGGGGTGGAAAGGTTTCTGTCAATTCTATGTTTGGTGGAGATCTTCAAGGAGTAATAGACAAAATTCAATATTTAAAGGATTTAGGAGTTACACTACTCTATCTTACCCCAATATTCAAATCAGCTACAAATCATAAGTATAATACTGCAGACTATTTTGATATAGATCCTCAATTTGGTACACTTGAAACTGCTAAGGAGTTAGTTGAAAAATGCCATGAAAATGGTATAAAAATAGTATTTGACGCAGTATTTAACCACTCTGGCAGTGACTTTTTTGCTTTTCAGGATGTGGTTGAAAAAGGTGAAGAGTCAAAATATAAGGATTGGTACCACATTTACAATTTCCCTGTAGATACAAAGGGCGTAAATTATTATACCTTCGCCACTAATGTATCTCAAATGCCAAAATTTAATACAAACAATGTGGGGGCAAGAGAATACCTATTAAGGGTTGGAGAGTATTGGGTTAAAGAAATTGGCATAGATGGTTGGCGCTTAGATGTATGCGACGAAGTTGACCACGAATTTTGGAGAGCCTTTAAAAAAGTCGTAAAAGCTGCAAATAAGGAAGCTATAATTATTGGAGAAATAATGCACGAAGCCAATTCCTTCTTAAAAGGAGATGAGCTGGACAGTATTATGAACTATCCTTTTAAGTTCTCTATGGTAGAATTTTTTGGGTACAGAACCTTATCAGTAGAAAAGTTTAATGACATTCTTGCCGTTAACAGAGCACTTTATATGGACAGCATAACTAGGCAGTTATGGAACCTTTTGGGGAGCCACGATACCAAAAGATTTTTGACGGAATGTGATGATTATATGGACCGTATGAAGCTTGCTATAGGTTTTCAATTCAGTTATATAGGGGTTCCATATATTTATTATGGCGATGAAGTAGGACTTAACGGCGGCGATGATCCACAATGCAGAAAATGCATGATATGGGATGAAAAGAAGCAGAATAAAGAACTTTTAGACTTCTATAAAAAGATGATTAATATAAGAAAAGAAAATCAAACTCTTGTTTATGGTGATTATAACACTATTTATTGTAAGGATAATGTTCTGATTTTTGAAAGAACTTTTGAGAGTAACAATATTATTATCGCTGTAAATAACAATAAGGAGGCTCATACTATATCATTGGATATTAAAGGCAGTTATGAAGAACTACTAACCTTAGAAAAAATAAGTATAGAGAGAAGCATAAACTTAAAGCCAATGGGAATAGAAATATTAAGAAAGATATAGGACATATGCGTATGTTCTCTTGAATTTCCGTGTACTTGATGTTAACCTATACCGTATAATTATTACATTAAAAAATAAGGAGTTGAGCAAACATGAATTCACATGAAATCGATTATAAAATATATGGAGATGAAATGCAGTTTGTTGAAATTGAGTTAGATCCTAAGGAAACAGTAGTTGCTGAAGCAGGCGCAATGATGATGATGACAGATGCCATCCAGATGGAAACAATATTTGGAGATGGTTCATCACAAAGCGGTGGAAGCATGATGAACAAATTGTTTGGGGCTGGTAAAAGAGTTCTCACAGGTGAGAGTTTATTTATGACTGCCTTCACTAATGGTGGAGCTGGTAAACATCAAGTATCCTTTGCATCTCCCTATCCAGGTAAGATTGTACCTATGGACCTAAGTTTATTAGGAGGGAAGGTAATTTGTCAAAAGGATGCCTTTTTATGTGCTGCCAAGGGCGTTTCTATTGGTATAGATTTTAGAAAGAAACTTAGCGTGGGCTTCTTTGGTGGAGAAGGCTTTATACTTGAGAAGTTAGAGGGAGATGGAATGGCGTTTATCCATGCCTGTGGAACCATTTATAAAAAGGAACTTAAGGCTGGTGAGAGACTTAAGGTAGATACGGGTTGCTTAGTAGCCATGGGAAAAGATGTACATTACGACATCGAATATGTGGGTGGAATAAAAAATACTTTCTTTGGTGGTGAAGGTTTGTTTTTAGCCAGCCTAACAGGACCCGGAACCGTATGGATTCAATCGCTTCCCTTCAGCAGATTAGCAGGAAAGATATTTGCAGCTAGTCCTCAAGCTGGTAATGGAAGAAGAGAAGAAGGTGGCATATTTAATATGCTTGCCGGAAAGTAAGTTATTTAAATATATTAGTATTATTGTAAGCATCTTTTAGGATGCTTTTTTTATTTGAACTAATTGAAAATACTGCTATATATGTTTATAATGAGTAGGTACATAAGAAGAAAGGGTTTAGATGAGATCATGGATAATAAAAAAATATTTACGGATAAAAAAATAGTTACATTAATTGCGACCCTATGCTGTTTGTTATGGGGAAGTGCTTATCCAGCAATAAAGAATGGGTATATATTGTTTCATATTGCACCAGAGGATATTGCCTCTAAGATTCTATTTGCAGGCTATAGATTTATTCTCGCAGGGATTATCTTACTTACAGTTGCTCAATTTTTAGGTAGGAAAATATTTATCCTCACAAAGAAAAATGCCTTTAGAATATTTGTATTGGGTATTACTCAAACCATGCTACAATATATATTCTTCTATATAGGGCTCTCAAATACTACTGGGGTAAAGGGAGCTATCATGAACTCTATGGGCACATTTTTTAGCGTTATTTTAGCGCACTATATATATAAAAATGATAAACTGAATATAAAAAAGATAATGGGATGTATTGTCGGATTCCTAGGTGTTATGATTATAAATTTTAGCAAGGATTTGTTGAATTTTTCCTTTAAGATTAGTGGTGAAGGCTTTGTAATAATCGCTGCTTTCATTTTCTCTGCCTCTGCTATTTATGGAAAAAAGCTGACTAAAGATATAGATGTAATGGTAGTAACGGGATATAATCTTTTTATGGGGGGAGTTATGTTAGCATTAATAGGTCTGGTGTTAGGTGGAAGAGTGAATGGCTTTACGGCTACCACCTCAGGATTATTAGGCTATATGGCTATGTTGTCAGCAGCAGCCTTTTCATTATGGACCTTACTTCTAAAATATAATAAGGTAGGAGATGTATCTATTTTTAATTTCCTAATTCCTATTTTTGGAGCAATCCTATCTTCAATATTTTTAGGGGAAAAAATTATGGAAGCTAAAAATATCCTCGCGCTTATATTAGTTTGTGTAGGAATTTGGCTTGTAAATAAAAAAATAAAATCAAAGGGGAATGTAATTTGAATAAATATATTGAATTAATGGATGTAAAAAAAACTTACCAAATGGGTGAGGTAGAAATAAGAGCTGTGGATGGGGTTTCTTTTTCTATAGACAAGGGAGAATTTGTAGTAGTTGTAGGACCAAGTGGTGCTGGTAAAAGTACAGTGTTAAATATCTTAGGTGGAATGGACTTTGCTAGTAGTGGACAGATAATAGTAGATGAAAATGAAATAAGTAAGTATAGCACAAAACAATTAACCACCTATAGAAGATATGATATTGGTTTTGTATTTCAGTTTTATAACTTGATTCAAAATCTTACGGCTTTAGAAAATGTAGAATTAGCAACTCAAATATGTAAAGAGCCACATGATCCAGAGCAGATATTAGAACAGGTCGGACTTTCAGATAGGAAGGATAACTTCCCAGCTCAACTATCCGGTGGAGAGCAACAAAGGGTAGCTATCGCAAGAGCTTTGGCTAAGAATCCCAAATTATTGTTGTGCGATGAACCTACAGGTGCTTTAGATTATAGTACTGGAAAGTCAATTTTAAAATTATTACAAGATACCTGTAAGGATTTGGGAATGACAGTAGTAGTTATTACCCATAATTCAGCAATTGCTCCCATGGCGGATAAAGTTATTAAAGTAAAAAATGGTAAGGTTTCTAGTGTTACTATAAATGAGAATCCAATTCCTGTAGAAAGGATTGAATGGTAGATATGAAAAATGCATTTGCCAAAAATCTTTTAAGAGAAATTAAAAATTCTAAGTCTAGGTTCTTGTCCATACTTGTTATTGTAGCAATTGGTGTAGCATTTTTTGCAGGGATTCGAGCTACTAGCCCAGATATGATTATAACAGGTAATAAATACTTACATGACTATTCTATTGCAGATTTAAGAGTCTTATCAAATACGGGTTTTACAGATAAAGATATTGATAAAATAAAAAGTATATCTGGCGTGGAAGCAGTTATACCAGGTTATAATTTTGATGCCTATGCAGTAATTGGAGAAGAAGAAAAGCCTGTAAAAATAAATTCTTATAAAATAGGTGGGCAGATGGTGAATAAACCAGTGCTTATTGAAGGAAAGTTACCTACTAGTGAGGATGAGTGTGTTACGGAAAC
>JACMJL010000032.1 GCA_014380625.1 Clostridiaceae bacterium | reverse complement strand
TACTACCCGTAAATGTAAGAGTATTATTTATTGGATACACCCCCACAACCACAACAGGCAGTGAAAAGTATATATAAGTAAGTGTCATCATATGTGAATATTAAAAGGCAATGATAAGAAGTAGTAATCAAATTGAATCATTTAGAGAGGAAGTGGCTGGTGTGAACTTCTTGGTGAAATTGATGAAAGCTATTCTTTGAGTCATATGAATTTTAAGAGACAATAAATTTCTTAAATTTATTGTAAGTAGGGTGGTACCGCGAATAAACTTTCGTCCCTTGAGGATTGAAGGTTTTTTTTATTTGTACAGAAATGTATACGTTCGAAATAAAATAATAAAAATATGGAGGAGTTACTATGGAAAAAATAGGATTAAACGAACTAAGGGAAGTCTATTTAAAATTCTTTGAGAGTAAAAATCATATGAGGCTTGAGAGTTTTTCATTAGTTCCTAATAATGATAAAAGTTTATTATTAATTAATGCTGGAATGGCCCCGCTAAAGCCATATTTTACGGGATTACAAGTTCCACCAAGCAAAAGGATTACAACTTGCCAAAAATGTATAAGAACCGGTGATATAGAAAATGTAGGTAAAACCTCTAGGCATGGCACATTTTTTGAAATGTTAGGTAACTTTTCTTTTGGAGATTATTTTAAGGAAGAAATAATAGAATGGGCATGGGAGTTTGTTACTGAGGTAGTTAAAATGCCTAAAGACAAACTATACGTAACAATATATTTAGATGATGATGAGGCCTTGGATATTTGGACTTCAAAAACAGATATTGATCCAACTAGAATTTTTAGACTTGGCAAAAAGGATAATTTTTGGGAACATGGTTTAGGACCTTGTGGACCTTGCTCTGAGATACATTTCGATAGAGGGGAAGGCATTATAAATACTGCCGAGGAGTTTATGGAGGCCGGAGATGCTGATAGGGTTGTTGAATTCTGGAACCTTGTATTTACCCAGTTTGACAAGGATGAAGAGGGTAACTATAACAGACTACCTAATCCTAATATCGACACAGGTATGGGTCTTGAAAGAATAGCAACTATAATGCAAGGAACTAATTCTATTTTTGAGATAGATACTATAAAGAGTATACTTGATGAAGTCTGTAAAAAATCCGGTGTTAAATATGGTAATGATGCAAATACTGATATATCCCTAAGAATAATTACAGACCATGTTAGAAGTGTGAGCTTTATGATTTCTGATGGTATACTTCCTTCAAATGAAGGCAGAGGGTATGTGCTTAGAAGATTACTCAGAAGAGCTGCCAGACATGGGAAATTATTAGGGTTAAATAAGCCATTTTTATTTGAGTTATGTTCTGTAGTAGTTGAAAATTCTGCTGGAAATTACTCCGAATTAAGAGAAAAAGAAGAATATATTAAGAAGATAATTAAGCTTGAAGAAGAACGTTTTGGAGAAACTATAGATGCAGGTATGTCAATTTTGAAAGAATTCATAGAAGAAATGGAAAAGAATAATATTAGGATATTGTCTGGAGAAAAAGCTTTTAAATTATATGATACTTTTGGATTTCCTAAGGAACTAACAGAAGAAATACTTGAAGAAAAGGCAATGACCATCGATTCAGAAAATTTCACCAAGGAAATGGAAGACCAGCGTAAAAGGGCTAGAGCAGCAAGAGGAGTATCCAACTATATGGGAGCTGAAATAAGCATACTTGACAAATTGCCTGCTGATTTAAATGTTAACTTCTTAGGCTATGAAAATATTAATTGTAATGGAAAGGTATTATTTTTAGCTAAAGATGATGAAACTGTATCCACTTTAGTAGAAGGGTCTAAGGGTGTTATTGTAACTGATAATACAACTTTCTATGCCGAGATGGGTGGTCAAATTGGAGATACAGGAGAAATCATTAAGGATAATTTTAAGGCACTGGTAACCAGTACTCAGAAGAATATTTCTGGTAAAGCAGTTCATTATATTGAGGTTTTAAAAGGAACCATAAATCTTGGAGATGAAGTTTACTTAAAAGTAGATGAAAGAAAAAGAAAGAATATCTGTAAAAACCATACAGCAACCCACATGCTTCAAGAAGCGTTAAGAAAAGTTTTAGGAGAGCATGTTCATCAATCAGGGTCCTTTGTAGACGAAGAAAGATTAAGATTTGATTTTAATCATTTTGCAGCACTTACTGAGGAGGAATTAAAAGCTATAGAAGATATGGTTAACGAAAAAGTAATGGATGTAGATTCTGTAATTACAGAGGTTATGTCTATTGATGAGGCAAAACAAAGTGGGGCTATGGCTTTGTTTAATGAAAAATATAGTGATAATGTAAGGGTAGTTAAGGTAGGAGACTTTAGTAAAGAACTTTGTGGAGGAACACATGTAAGAAATTCAGGTGAGATTGGATTATTCAAAGTGATTTCAGAAACGGGAGTTGCAGCTGGAGTTAGAAGAATTGAAGCAGTCACTGGCTTTAATGCATTATCCTTAGTTAATGAGAAATATAAGCTTATGAAAAACATTGAAGCCTCCCTTAAATCATCAGAAAAAGAAATCTTAAATAAAATTCAATTGCAAATAATTGAGTTGAAAGAAAAGGAAAAAGAGGTTTCTATACTAAAAGCTAAACTGGCTAGTGGCAGTGAAGATGAGTTACTCAAGTCTATTGTAAATGTAAAAGGAGTAAATTTAATTTCAGGTCAAGTTTCTAATGTAGATGCAAATTCTCTTAGAGATTTAGCCGATAAATTAAGATCAAAATTAGGATCAGGTTTGGTTGTTCTTGGTAGTACAACAGAAGGAAAAGTATCTTTAGTAGCAATGGCAAGTAAAGATGCTATTGAAAAAGGAGTACATTGTGGTAAAATAATAAAAGACATTGCGGCAATCACCGGTGGTGGTGGTGGTGGCAGACCAGATATGGCTCAAGCTGGAGGTAAAATTCCAGAAAAATTAAAAGAAGCTATAGAAAAAGTTATAGAACTGGTGGAAAATTCAGTTAAATAGTATACTTTTTATAGATTGTGATTTATAATAGATATATATCGATCCTATTTATCATTATAGATGATAAGAAGAGGAGTGAATAGTATGGGAAATAATGAAAATACAATGCAGTTCGATTTTACAAAGAATAAGAAGGACCTAACTAAGACAATATTGACGGAGGTTTATAATTCTTTGATAGAAAAGGGGTATAATCCTGTAAATCAACTAGTTGGGTATTTAATTTCTGGTGATCCAACATATATAACTAACTATAATGGTGCTAGAGCCTTAGTTAGAAAGTTGGAAAGAGACGAAATTCTTGAAGAAGTATTAAAGTCTTATCTAGATATCAAATAAATAGAAATGCTCTTGAGCATTTCTATTTTAGTTGTTGTATTTAGTATTTAAAAAGATAAGAGGAGTTTAAATGAGGATATTAGGATTAGATTTAGGTGATAGAACTATTGGAGTAGCAGTTTGTGACCCGCTTGGATATACTGCTCAAGGAATAACTACAATAAGAAGAAAAAAAGAAGATACGGATATTGAAGAACTAAAAAAAATTTGCGCTGAATATGCAGTGGAAAAAATTGTATTAGGATTCCCTAAAAATATGAATGGTACTATTGGTCCACAAGGAGAAAAAGCAAAGGTTTTTGGTGAAAAAATTAAGGATATATTAAACTTGGATATAATTTTATGGGATGAAAGATTGACTACCGTAGCAGCAACTAGAGCTATGCTTGAAGCTGATATGTCAAGAACAAAGAGGAAAAGTATTGTTGATAAGGTAGCAGCCACATACATACTTCAAGGATATCTGGATAGTATAGCAAACAAATAATTTAGGAGGTATTTATAATGGAACAAGATGTTAAGACAATTGTATTAAATGATGAGGATGGTAATGAAGTTGAATTTGAGGTGTTAACAAAGTTAGATATTGAAGACAAAGAATATGTAATAGTTATTCCTGTAGAGGGTGATGAAGAGGATCCAATAGCTCTAAGAATCGAATTAGATGATGAGGGTAATGATTTATTAGTAACTATAGAAGACGAAGAGGAATTTAGATTAGTAGAGGAAGCCTTTGAGTTAGTAATGGGAGAAGAAGAGGAATATAAGAACTAAGAGTGTTGTTAGTTATTTATTATGAATTTACAATAGTGGATTTAAGTACTATAATTAATCTATGTAAGTTGAGTAAGTAAGATTTATGTGTTTTTGATAAATTTTATTAAAGCGGGGTAAAATGTAATGTCTAAATTATCACCACAAGAAAAAGATAAATTTAAAATAAATTTAAAAGAAAAAGGTTATAAACTAACGCCACAGAGAAGGGCTATAGTCGATATAATAATCGAAAACGAAGGAAATCATTTAACAGTTGAAGAAATATATGATGAAGTAAAAAAAGAATGCCCAGAAATTGGTCTAGCAACAGTATATAGAACTGTTCAACTTTTGGATGAACTTGGTGTAATATGTAAGATTAGTCTTAATGATGCTTGTAACAGGTATGAGTTAATTCATGAATACGAAAATCATCAACATCATCATTTAATTTGTTCTGAATGTGGAAAAATAATCGAAGTAGAGGGTGATCTACTGGATTCTCTAGAAAACAGTATAGAAGAAAAATATAATTTTTTTGTAAAAAATCATAGCGTAAAATTTTTTGGAGTGTGTAGTGATTGTTCTAAAAATAGTCGCCAATAAAATTATACGAATGATAATTTAAGAAGGTGGGTAGATTTTGAAAAAGGAAAAAGAAAAGATAAGAATAGTTCCTCTTGGAGGAATGAATGAAATTGGAAAGAATATTACCGCGATTGAATATAAAAATGAAATTATTGTTATAGATTGCGGATTAGCCTTTCCAAGTGAAGAAATGTTTGGAATTGATTTAGTTATTCCTGATGTAACGTATTTGGTGAAAAATAAAGATAAGGTTAAAGGTATATTTTTAACCCATGGACATGAAGATCATATTGGTGCCTTACCATATGTTTTGAAGGAATTAAATGTGCCAGTTTATGGAACTAGGCTTACTATTGGCATAATAGAAACAAAATTAAAGGAACATGGGCTTTTAAACCTTG
Source organism: Clostridiaceae bacterium (assembly GCA_014380625.1). Classification (GTDB taxonomy): domain Bacteria; phylum Bacillota; class Clostridia; order Clostridiales; family Clostridiaceae; genus JACMJL01. The sequence goes on along the minus strand of JACMJL010000032.1, from coordinate 1,813 downwards.
TGGAATTGATAAAAGTAAATCCTAAGGATATTATTAAGCTTGATAGTATTTCGGTTGAATTCATTAGAACTAGTCATAGTATTGCTGATGCATGTGCAATTGCAGTTCATACACCCGTTGGTGTGGTTTTTCATACTGGTGATTTTAAAATAGATTATACTCCTATAGATGGATGTTTAGCTGATTTTGCTAGATTTGCTGAACTGGGAAAAAGAGGAGTTCTAGCAATGCTTTGTGAAAGCACTAACGTAGAACGACCAGGATATACAATGCCAGAAGTAAGTGTTGGGGAAACCTTTGAGAGAATTTTTGCTAAAACAAAGGGACGAATATTAGTTGCTACCTTTGCATCTAATATTCACAGGGTACAACAAATAATTGAAGCCGCAGAAAAGTTTGGAAGAAAAGTGGCTGTTTCAGGAAGAAGTATGGAAAACATTGTGGCTGTTGCTACAGAATTAGGATATATTAAATATGAAGAGGGAACAATGATAGGTATTGACTCTATCAATAGATATAATGCAGACAAGATTGTTATTATAACTACTGGAAGTCAAGGTGAACCTATGTCAGCGCTTTCAAGAATGGCTGCATCTGAACATAAAAAGGTTAACATCGTTGAAGGTGATTTAGTTATTATATCCGCAACAGCCATTCCTGGAAATGAGAAATTAGTTTCTAGAGTGATAAATCAATTATTTAAAAAGGGTGCCGAAGTTATTTATGGTGAGCTTGAAGATATTCATGTTTCAGGGCATGCTAGACAAGAAGAGCTAAAATTAATGCATACTTTAATTAAACCTAAGTTTTTTATTCCAGTTCATGGAGAGTATAGACATTTGAAAAAACATTCTGAACTAGCGCAAAAATTAGGTATGGCACCTGAAAATATAATTATTGCAGATAATGGTGATGTTATAGAACTTGCAAGAGATAGTATTAGAAAAAATGGTGCTGTAATTTCAGGGCAAGTATTTGTGGATGGCCTTGGAGTAGGAGATGTAGGTAATATAGTTTTAAGAGATAGGAAACACCTTTCACAAGATGGAATTTTAACAGTTGTTGTAACAATTGAAAAAGAAAGTGGAAGAGTTGCTGCTGGTCCGGATATAATATCTAGAGGTTTTGTTTACGTAAGAGAATCAGAAGATTTGATGGGGCAAGCTAGAGAAATAGTTAAAGAAGTTCTCAGAGGATGCGAAGAAAAACACATAACTGAATGGGCATCTATAAAATCAAATGTAAAAGAAGCATTAAGACAATTCCTATATGAAAAAACAAAGAGAAAACCTATGATATTACCAATTATAATGGAAATTTAAAATAAGGCATCTAAAAAATAAAAGTAAAAGATGCAAAAGGAGGCTTGTTAATTGAATATTTATGATGATGCAAACCTATTTGCCAAATCATTAAGAAGCTGCCCTGAAGTTATACAACTTAGAGAAGCTGGAATTAAAATTTCTAGTAATAAAACTAGTAAGAAAATGCTAGAGGACTTTAGAAAAATTCAAATGGAAGCATACACAGAACAAATGCAAAATGGTGAAGTTTCTAAAGTAACTAAAGAGAAGTTTGAAAAGTTTGGTATACTCATGGGTGCTAATCCTGATTTATCCTCATACATTATGATTGAACAAAAATTTAGTGTGATGTGGGAAGACGTAATGAAGATATTAAATGACGCAATAGGGTTAGATTTAACATTTAAAGAAAACAATTAACGTTAAGGATTTGACTTTTCCTTAACATAATACTAAAATGAGTATGGTAAATGTTAAATTGGATACTTAATATAGTATCCAATTTTTAT
>JACMJL010000006.1 GCA_014380625.1 Clostridiaceae bacterium | reverse complement strand
TGTTGACAATACCAGGTCTTGGAATAAACTCATCACGAGTAATAGACATAAATTCTCCTCCTTTTATGTTAAGTGATACACTTTAATTCGTGTTCCTTATATCATAGTATTCATGCATTAAAGATGTGTGATATATAAGCTAGTTTGTTAAATTAAATAGTTTGTGAAAGTTAACTTAGTAATTCTATAAATTCTTTTTTATACCCATTATTATAGTATGCCAATAAGATTTATTTGGTTACAAGTAATAGTTAAGTCTAAATGTAACTATTAATTCAAATTAAAGTAGTATTAGAAGTTAATTATTATTGATTACTGTTATATATTAATTTTTAATAAAATATAATTCTTATAAGGAGGTGAGTAATATGAGAGATTGTAGTCAGTTACTATACTTTGATAAGCAGGACCATACATGGAGATTCTATATAACGGATAGTGGAGAATTAGTATATAGTATTATGTACGAGGAAGATAAGTGGACTAAAGATAGTAAAATTGATAGTGAAGTAATAGATTTCACCGTTAATATAAATAAAGAACTTAAAGTTTTTATGATATATAGCATCAAAGGTGGACAATTGAGATATTGTATTTGGGAAAATAGTCAGTGGTTTGGTAAAACTCTTTATGGTTTTGAAAATCAGGGGTATAAGATCAGTGAGATAAATGTAAATACAATTGGAAATTATATGCATATATTTTTTATAGCAAAAAATAGTATTCAAAAGAGTCAATGTTCTTTAATGCACTTTTGTTGGAGTGATGAGGAAAATATATTTAATACAATTTACAATATATCCTTTATGAGAGAGGCATATTCTCATTATCAAACGGAGGTACTAAAAACTGGTAACTTATACTTATTATTAATTCACCATGAAGAAAATGAATTTGCTATAAAGTTAACGGAATACAAAGATGGAAGATGGAGTATTCCAAGAAGATTATATGGTATTAATGGTAGCAACATTAACTTTTGCACCATGCAGCATAATAACAAGATAAGTATACTTAACTTATCTAAGGAAGGTTCTATCTATTCATTAGAACATGTGCTAATTGAGCCTGATGGGAGAATGAAGAGTAACAAGATTTACGAAGGATCAATTGAACTAAAGAACTATTTATTACTTGTAAATAGTGGAGTATTATGGGCCATGTGGTCAGAGGGTGAGAAGGTTTTTGCCTCATCCTATAAAGGTAAATGGAAGGAGCCTGTTTCATGTGGTGGGGAAATAAATCAAGGGATTTTAACATATAAATATTTATCCTTAAATAATAAACATAAAAATCTGAATTCTAAATATATATTAGGAACTATGCCGCCTGAAATCAATTTATTATTGCCAGAAGACAAAAACAATGAGAATATAAACTATTCTTTAATAAATAGTGAAAAGGATAAAGTAAATTCATTAAAACAAAAGGAAGAAAAGAATATAGAATCTGTGGATGATATTATGGTGTTAAAAAGGTCTAATAAAAGTTTAGAGAAAAGGATAATCGATTTACAGATGAAGCTTCAGCAAAAGCAAAGGATTATTGGAGAATCAGATGAGAATTTTATTAAGTTAACTAATGGAAAGAAGAAAGCAGAAGAGAAGTTAAAAATCATAACTGAGGTGCAGCAGATTTCAATAAAAGAATTAGAAGAAATTAAAAATCAAAAAATAGCTATGGATAATACCCTTGTAGAATTAAAAAGCAAAGCTGAAGAGCTTATTAATGAAAATGAACAATTTAAAAAGGTAATAGAGGTTGTTAAAAATCAGAAGATTGCTAAGGATAATATGGTAGATGACTTGAAAAATAAATTAAGAGAAATTATCAGTGAAAATCAGCAGTTAAAGGCAGAATTAGAAGTACTTAAAAATCAAAAGATAGGTAAGGACAATGTAATTGGTGAATTAAAAAATAAGTTAAAAGAACTTAGTAGTGAAAATGAACAGTTGAAAATTGAGATAAAATATGAAAATAATAAGGGAATTGTGGATAGAATTCTAAAAAAGAAACTTGATAGATAGTCATAATTAGAGGGGTTTGGTATTTCCAAATCCTTTGTTTTATACAAAAAGTTGTAAAGGGGATTGATTAAAATCAATGACAGCAATAGAAAAGTGTTTTATTATGTGTCTAATGCTAAAACGGGTATATTGACAATAATTAACAGTAGTTGTAATACAATAGTAAGAAATATCTTTGTTGGTAAAAGAGCATTTAAGATAGCTGCCATAGATAACAATAGAGTTTGTGTTGCATGTGACAGAAGCAATAGTATTTCCGTTGTTGATTGCTTAAGCTACGATGTAAAGATAATTGATATACCAAATGATGGCAATATGGAAATTGATAAGTTAAATAAAAAAATGTTTATTTCAAATACCTCAGAAATTATTAAATATGATTTATCAACAGAAAAAGTTATTTCTTATATAGGAGGGTTTTCAGGAATTACGGCTTTAAAGCTGAATGAAGATACTAGTAAATTATATGTACTGGATAAATTGCTTAGTGAATTCAGAATTTATAGTACAGTTAACTCTAAATTAATATATAGTATTAAAAATCTAGGAATAAATCCAGGGTTCTTTTTAATATCTAAAGATGATAAAACGGCTTACATATCTATGGGAAATCATGATCATTCCATAAATAACTATGACATTTTGAAATTAGATATTCAAACCCAAAAATTAAGGTCATTAGATTTGCCAAAAGGCTCTATAATAGCTGGAATGGCACTTAATGGAAATACCTTATATGCTGCAAATAGAGGTTTAAATAGGATAGAATTAATAAATATAGAGACTTATAAAGCATATGGTTTTATTTTAACATCTATGCCAAAACCTAATAGGCTTTGTATAACTGATGATGAAACAAAATTACTTGTAGTAAATAGAAATGATGGCGGGAAGGGATCTCTGGATATAATTGATACTACAACAAATCTTATAATTGGTAGAGTTTTAATGGATTCACAGGATAGTCAGCCCTATGATGTAGCATCTTTTTACTTAAGTCTACCTGAAATAACCAATCTTCCAGTCTCGATAACTGATTTAAGGCTAACTAAAAAACCATTAATAATAATAACTAAAAAAGTTTTTGCATGTTACCATGAAAATATAGATTTTTCCAATATAGCAATAAGTTTAGCAGGAGTTAATAATTTATCATATGTTCTTGAAAAATTAAAGTTTAACAATGGGGTAATTGTTAAAGGCTCAGAAGTTAGAACATCTATAGATGAAATGCCAGGTTTTTCAAGAATTCAATTTATATTGAGAATTACATATATAATTTATTGTAGGGATAACAATGACAATAAACAAAGGTTTGAAGGGTTTTTAGAGAATAACCAGGATATTATTGTTACAATGCCAAAAGAACGTGATGTTGATGAATTTGAGCTTATGCTTAAAACCACAACTAAACTAATTAATACTCCAAGCATAATTGACAATGTACTTAGATTTGGAGTCACAACATTTTTAGAATTAAAAATAATTGGTGAGGATGAAATATCTATGAAAGCTTTTCAAAACTCAGGTAGGTGGCCTGATTTAGAAGAAGATTTAGATAACATTGAAGAACACTTTGAAACATTTTTGGGATCTAGTGGATCTATATTTCCTGAAGGCACCGTATTTCCATACTTAGATGAGATTAATGATTAAGTAAGGTAATCTGAATAAATCTAATATAATGCTTTGCAGGCAATGCTTGTAGAGCTTTTATTTATGGTGAAAGTTGTAACCTAGTTTGATTAATTTAATATTATATAACGAGTTAATTTTGAAATTATAGGGGAGGATTGTATGATATATTTAGATAATGCTGCCACCACTTTTCCTAAACCAGATAAGGTTTATGAGGAAATGTTTGATTATATGAAAACTTATGCGGCTAATCCAGGAAGAGGTGCACATGATATGTCAATTATAGCCTCCACAAAAGTGTTGGAGACTAGGCAACTAATTGGAAATTTATTTAATATTGAGGATCCCTTTAATATTATTTTTACTAGTAACACTACTGATAGTTTAAATATTGCAATTAAAGGCATTTTGAAGAAGGGCGATCATGTAATTACTACAGTCTTAGAGCATAATTCAGTTCTCAGACCTTTGAATAAATTAAAAAGCAATGAAGTGACTACTACTTTTCTGGGAATGGATGAAAATGGTAATATCAGTCTTTCCATGTTAAAAAGAAGTATTAGGAAAAAAACAAAGGCCATAATAATTAACCATGCTTCAAACGTAATCGGCACAATTCAAGATATAGAAAAAATCGGTGAAATAGCAAAAGCAAAAGGGATTATCTTTATAGTTGATGCAGCCCAAAGTGCTGGAGTAATTGATATTGATGTAAAACGTTGTCATATTGACCTACTTGCATTTCCAGGACATAAAGGATTATTGGGTCCACAGGGGACCGGTGGTTTATTTATTGCTCCAGGTATTAAATTAGAAACTCTTAAAGAAGGTGGAACTGGAAGTAATTCACACTCCCTTGACCAACCTGATTTTTTGCCGGACAGATTTGAGAGTGGAACATTAAATACCCCAGGTATTGTTGGGTTAGGCCAAGGTATCAGCTATATTCTTGATGAGGGTATTGAAAATATAAGAAAAAAAGAAGAAGCACTGACGGATACTTTATTATCGGAAATTGCAAAGTTACCTTTTATAAAAGTATATGGTAATAAATCAAAAGTAAATCGCTGTGCAGTTATTTCCTTTAATATTGAAAACATGGACAGTTCATTGTTGGGTTATGAGCTTAATAAAAGAGGGATAGCTGTTAGGACTGGTTATCATTGCGCACCCCTAATTCATAAAGCTTTGGGTACTACTAATTTTGGAACTGTTAGGGTTAGTTTAGGATATTTTAATACCTTTTTAGAAATAGAGTTATTAATTAAAGCTCTGAAAGAAATATATATCTAGTAATAAAAAGGAAGCTTTTCCTAGGATTTAAATGGAAAGCTTCCTTTAATTTATTGCTCACAATTATCTTCAGCGGTACACAGCTCTTTAACAACTTTTAAGGGTCTCATCATTTCGTGATCTTCAAGTTCAAGTATTTGGCAATTCCAAGGGAAAATCCCCGTAAACCCATTAAATTTAGTTATAATTCTTGTAACAGAATTAGGGTTAACTCTAACAGTATCTTTAAATCCTCGTTCGTTTGAATCTGGAACCTGCGCCGGACCTATATACTTAATTTCTCCTGTACTATTATAGTATTCTACATCAAAAGGTCGCCTATCTAAAATTTGAAACTGAACTAGATGAAGGTGGATAGGCTGGGTATTACTGGTTAAGTTTATAAAATTCCAAATTTCAGTGCTGTTAAGCAAAGGGTTCTCAGTGATTGGATCATCCCAAACCTGATTTGTTAATAAAAGCTTTGGCCTTCCAAATTCATCAGTGGTCTCATTTAAAGTTAAATCTCTTGTTCTTGTTGCACACTGAGGATCAAGTCTTTCAACCTCCACTAGTTTTGCAGGTACCTCATTGTTTCTGCAGTCATTTACTCTATAACCTACTTTAAATTTAATTATCTGGCCTGTTGTATCAGGATTTGGAGTAGCACCCATAGGAAAAGGAGTAGCAGCATTATTTATTAGAACAATATCTTCCTTTTCAAAGCCTGAGAAGTCTACAAGTACATCAGCTCTCTCGCCTGGCGATAAAAGTAGCTCCACCAAATGTTTTGGATTTTCAAGTAGGCCTCCATCAGTTCCTATCTGGAACCAACTAAGGGATTTTTTGCTAGTAGTTGAAAAACTCATGTTGTAAAATCTAGCATTTGAGCCATTTATAATTCTAAATCTATAAAGTCTTGGTTCTACATTAAAATAGGGCCATACCTTACCATTAACCAGAATTGTATCTCCGAAAAATTCTGGAACAATAGAAGGGAAAACATCAGAAATAGTTGGTTTTGGTACTGTTGGATAGTACATACTTCCATTCGTATTTATAGTTTTGTCTTGAATTAGAAGAGGTACCTCATAACTACCTTTAGGTAACTCTAGTGCTGCCTCTGCTTCATCACGAATAATGTAACAACCTAGAAGTCCTGCATAGACATTTAAACGGGTTATACCTATTGCGTTGTCATGATACCATAAGCAGGATGCTGGTTGATTGTTTGTATAGCGGTAAACCTTTTTCTTGAAATCTGGACCTACCTTATAATAACTGTTAGTAAACCAAGCTTCAGGATATCCATCGCTTCCATGAGAAACAAGTCCGCCATGTAGATGTGCTACAGTTCTAACCTTGGAATTAGGATACTCAGTACCATGAATGGTCCTGTCTACAGGAAACAGGTGGTGATTAACAGGTAAATCATTTATCCATTTAACATAGATTGGACAACCCTTTATAACCTCAAAGGTAGGACCAGGATAAGTACCCTGATAACCCCATATTTTTGTCTCAGGCAGATCCCTATGAAGCTTTTGATCCACTTCCTCCATAACAACCTCATAGTACGGATTTCCATTTACTTTATTTAAAGGTTTTATTATCTTAGGTATTGGGAGTTCATCTATAAATTTTTCTAAAATCATATTTCACCTCCTGAAATAAGTTACATTATATAATATGATGAATTTTTTCATTTGGGAGAAGTATTATTATTAATTTTATGAGATAATAGGAATATTACAATAAAATATGAGGTGTAAGATGGCAAAATATTATCCTATGATGTTAAATATAGAGAATAAAAAGTGCTTAATTGTAGGTGGTGGAGACATAGCTTACAGGAAAATTTTGGAGCTTAAAGATTATGGCGCCAACATTACTGTAGTTTCTATAAGTATTAACGAAGATATAAAAGTTTTTGTTGATACAGGTGCAATTAATTATTTTCAAGATACATATGATAAGACTTATGTGGAAAATGCTTTCATTGTTGTGGCTTCTACAAACGATGAAGAGGTTAATAATCAGGTTTTTAAAGACTGTTCAGAAAAAGGAATATTAGTAAATGTGGTGGATGACCCTAAAAACTGTAGTTTTATAGTACCTTCAAAGATTAAAAGAGGAGATCTTACTATCTCAATATCTACAAATGGTAAGAGTCCAACTCTTAGTAGATCTATTAGAGAAGAATTAGAAAAAAAGTATGATGAAGATTATGAGGTTTATTTAAATATTTTAGGTGATGTTCGAAAAGAAGTTATTGATAAGGTGAAGGATGCAGACAGGAAAAAAGAAATTTTTAATGCGATAATAAAAGAAGATTATTTGAATAAATTAAAACTTCATGGAGAAGCTAAAGTTCGAGAAGAAATAAATGAATACTTAAGGAATCTGTAATATATGTTACAGATTTTTTTTTACATTGTTATTATAATAACAATGTATTATTAATAAGGAGATGATGTTTTTGGAAACTATTCAAAAGGTTTGTGACAGCGCACTAGGTAAACTTAATTTATTAAATAAAAGTAAATTAAGATATTTAATTTCTTCAGCTTTAGCTGGTGCCTTCGTTGGAATTGGAATAATTTTAATTTTTACTATTGGTGGCAATTTGGCTTCAGTTAATTCACCAGCTACTAAAATAGTCATGGGCTTATCCTTTGGAATAGCACTTAGCCTTGTATTAATGGCTGGATCAGAATTGTTTACTGGTAATAACATGATCTTCACTATATCAACTATGGAGAAAAAAACTTCTTTTACAGATACATCAAGAATATGGCTTTATAGTTTTGTAGGAAATTTAATAGGATCAGCTATTTTAGCAGTTATTTATGCATATTCTGGATTAACAAAAGGAGTTGTAGGTGAATTTATTCTTAAGACTGCTGCATTAAAGATGCATACGCCATTTTTACAATTGTTTTTAAGAGGAATTCTTTGTAATATCTTAGTTTGTCTTGCAATCTGGTGTTTTTTTAGACTAAAAGAAGAGACAAGTAAGTTAATAATGATATTTTGGTGTTTATTTGCATTTATAACTTCTGGTTTTGAACATAGCATTGCAAATATGACTTTGTTATCTATTGCCCTATTTATTCCACATACAAACCAAGTAACACTAGGAGGTTTTATTTATAACCTATCAGCAGTTACTCTTGGAAATATAGTTGGAGGAGCATTATTTGTTGGACTGACATACTGGGTGGTTTTGCGAGAAAAATAATTAATTATATGGAGTGATAAAATGGGTATTAAAATGTCTGTTACTGCCTTCGATGAAGCACTTAAAAAGCTGGAAGAGAAATATAAGATTTATGCCCCAGCAACCCTTACAGGGATGAATACTTTTTCTGACACAGAATTAATTAGATATGAGGAGGTAAAATCTATTACAGAAATTGAGTTTAATAAAAAAGCTCAATATTCAGCAAAAGAGGTAGTAATGCCAATTACTCAAACTCTGTTTTATTTCACTGAGGATCAATACATTGAACCTAAGGTAGATGAAAAAAAGGTTTTAGTTTTTTTAAGAAGTTGTGATATTCATAGTTTTAATAGACTTGATGAAATATACCTGAAAAACAAATTTTCCGATAAATATTATAAGGTGTTAAGGGACAAGGTTAAATTTGTTTTAATAGGTTGTGAACACAGCTTTGAAAATTGTTTCTGTGTAAGCATGGAGTGTAACACTACTGAAGATTATAGTTTTTATGTAAAGCCAGTAGGTGAAAAAGTATTATTAAATATTAAAGATGAAGAATTTAAAGAAATATTTCTAGGTGAAACTCTAGAGGTAAAACCAGACTTTGTAAGTGAAAATAATGTTAAGGTTTCTGTTCCTGAAGGATTAGGTGTTAAGGTCTTTAATCATCCTATGTGGAGAGAATACGATAGTAGGTGTATTGCTTGTGGTAGATGCAATTTTGTTTGCCCAACATGTACATGCTATACCATGCAGGACATATTTTACAAGGATAATAAAAAAAATGGAGAAAGAAGAAGAGTATGGGCCTCTTGTCATGTGGAAGGTTACACTGAAATGGCTGGTGGACATGGCTTTAGAAAGTTAAACGGAGAAAGAATGAGATTTAAAACTATGCACAAGGTATATGACTTTAAGAAAAGATTTGGCTATCATATGTGTACAGGCTGCGGACGTTGTGATGATGTATGTCCTCAATATATTTCTTTTTCAAATTGTATTAATAAATTAAATGATGTTGTGAAAGAGGTGGAATAATGGAAAATATTTATATGCCAATTCAAGCAAAGATACTTTCTATAGTGCCTCACACAGACATTGAGGTTAATTTTAGAATCGAATTTAATAGCCCTTGCAGACCAGGACAATTTGTTGAGGTATCCATTCCTAAATATGGAGAAGCACCAATATCTATTTGCGGTATTGGAGAAGGTTTTATTGATTTAACCTTAAGAAGAGTTGGTGTGGTTACTGATGCTTTATATGATTTTAAGGTTGGGGAATCTTTATTTGTAAGGGGACCTTACGGAAATGGTTTCGATATGCAGGACTTTATAAATAAAGAGGTTATTGTGGCTGCTGGAGGAAGTGGACTTGCTCCTGTAAAGGGAATTATAGATTATTTTTATGAGAATCCTAATTTAACCTTAGGTTGCAAGCTTTTGGTTGGATTTAAGTCACCAAAAGATTTTCTTTTCAAGGAAAGTCTAATGCAGTGGGAAGAAAATATTAAAATGCTAATTACCGTGGATTCTGCACCAGAAGGGTACATAGGAAGTATGGGACTTATTACTAAATATATACCAGATTTAGAAATCAAAGATATAGAAAATGCTCAGGTAGTTGTAGTTGGTCCACCAATGATGATGAAATTTACTGTAGCGGAATTCTTAAAACGAGGAATAAAAGAAGAAAATCTTTGGGTTTCCTATGAAAGAAAGATGTGTTGTGGTGTAGGTAAGTGTGGTCATTGCAAAATGAATGAAACCTATATTTGTTTAGATGGACCAGTATTTAAATATTCTGAGGCTAAAAACATAGTAGATTAGGGGGGTGGGAATTTGGATATTAATACTAAGGTTTTAATGAAAAATGCCTTTAGGGTAACTAAAACTAGAGGGAAAACCGCTATAAGAATACGGGTTCCGGGGGGACATTTAGACGTAAAGTATTTTGATTTAATGAAGGAAATAGCAGAAACTTATGGCAATGGAACAGTCCATATTACCACTAGGCAGGGTTTTGAAATTCCTGATTTGGATATGGATAAAATCCCTGAAATTAATAAGTTACTTCAACCAATTATTGAGGGCTATGATATAAATCAGGCAGAGGAAAATGAAGGATATCCAGCAGCAGGAACAAGAAATGTTACTGCTTGTATAGGAAATAGAGTATGTCCTTTTGCAAACTATGATACCACAGCCTTGGCAGCAAGAATAGAAAAAGCCATCTACCCTAGCGACTACCATGTGAAAGTGGCTGTTACAGGTTGTCCTAATGATTGTATTAAATCTAGAATGCATGATTTTGGAATTATTGGAATGACGGAACCGCAATATGATAGCTATAAATGTATTAGTTGTAATGCTTGTGTTACCAATTGTAAAAAGAGAGCAACAAAGGCACTTACTATGGAGAATTTTAAAGTGTTAAGAGATCATGAAAGATGTATTGGTTGTGGAGAATGTGTAGGTAAATGCCCAACTAGAGCATGGACAAGAAGCAAAGAAAAGTATTACAAGTTAACTATCATGGGAAGGACTGGAAAGAAGAATCCACGAATAGGCGAAGATTTTATTAAATGGATAGATGAAGAAAGTATTATAAAAATAATATTGAATACTTATAATTATATAGAAAAGTTTATAGATAAGGATGCGCCCAATGGTAAGGAACATATCGGGTATATAGTTGATAGAACAGGGTATAATATATTTAAGGAATATGCTTTAAAGGATGTTCAACTTCCTAAATTAGCAGAGGTCAAAGATCATATATATTGGAAGTAAGGCATCCGAAAGAAAATAGACCAGAAGCTGGCTTGTTATTCTTTCGAAGATGCCTAATATAAAAACTCACAAGGCTCGCTTTGTGAGTTTTATACATAGTATGTATAAAGCCATATTTACTTGTTATTTTCTTTCAGATGCCTAAAAAGATTATAGGACGAAGAATTTAACAAATCTAAAAAGAGAGGTAAAAAAATGATTGGAGTCTCTAAGTTATTATGTGGAACAGAAAATTTTGGGGATAAATTAAGATATGTAAAGAGTGCTAGTGAAGAAAAAAATGGGGTTAGTAGCGGTAATGGACCTGTGGTTGTCTGGAATTGTACTAGGACCTGTAATTTACAGTGCATTCACTGCTATGCAAATTCAGATAGCAAAAAATATCAAGGAGAATTGACTACTAAAGAAGCCAAAGCTTTTATTGAAAATTTACATGAATTTAAAGTTCCAGTGATTTTATTTTCAGGTGGAGAACCGTTAATTAGAGAAGATCTCTTTGAATTAATAGAATATGCAAAGAAAAACAAAATCCGAAGCACTATTTCTACTAATGGTACTCTCATTGATAAAGAGGTGGCAACTAGAATTAAAGAACTAGGAGTGGGATATGTAGGTATTAGTTTAGATGGCATTGGGTCTAATCATGATGAATTTAGGCGTACCAAGGGATCCTTTGATAAGGCTTTAACTGGAATTAGAAACTGTCGTGAGGTGAATCAAAAGGTTGGATTAAGATTTACTATTAATAGGTATAATTATAATCAATTAGAGGATATATTTCAGCTAATTAAAGAAGAAAAGATTAATAGAGTGTGTTTCTATCATCTGGTTTACTCTGGAAGAGGTAGTGAAATGATAAAGGAAGATATATCCCATGAGGAATCTAGAGCTGCAATGGACTTAATTATGGAGAAGACCATAGAGTTAGGAGATAAAGTTGAAATTCTTACAGTAGATAATCATTCTGATACTGTTTACCTTTATTTAGAGGCCCTAAAGAAATATCCTCATCTAGCAGACAATATTTTCAAGTTAATGAAAATGAATGGTGGCAACCGTTCCGGGATAGCTATTGCTAATGTAGATTATCAAGGAAATGTTCACCCAGATCAATTTACTCAGCAATATACCTTTGGAAATATTAAAGAAAAAAGTTTTAAAGAAATTTGGACAGATGCTACTAACCCAATAATCAGAGGATTAAAGGATAGAAAGACCCTACTTAAAGGACGTTGCAGTAGATGCAAATGGATAAGTGTATGTAATGGTAACTTTAGATCAAGGGCTGAATCCGTAACGGGAGATTTTTGGGCCTCTGATCCAGCCTGCTACTTAACTAATGAAGAGATTGGTGTAGATGAAAAAATAGGACTGATTTGATAGGGGGCTTTAATTATGGATAAAAAAAGTAAAGAATTGATTAATTTAATCCAGAGTGACTTCCCTATTGAATCTAGACCCTTTTTAAAGCTCGCAAAGGAACTAGATATAACAGAGGAACAAGTTATTAACATAATTAAAGAACTTAAAGCGAACAACTATATTAAAAGATTAGGTGGAATCTTTAATTCTAAAAAATTAGGATATTATAGCACCTTATGTGCCATAAAAGTTCCATCAAAGAGAATATTAGAAGTATCAACACTTATAAATAGGTATAACGGAGTTACGCATAATTATATTAGAGATCATTCCTATAATATGTGGTTTACTGTTATTGCCCCCTCAATTGAAGCGGCTCACGAGTTCATAAGGGATATAAAGCTTAAAACCGGTATTGAAGACCTAATTGAGTTACCCGCAATTAAATTATTTAAAGTTAAGGTTAAATTTCATATCCAGGAGTGATTTTCTATGTTCAATTCTTTAGATATAAGTATTATTCGTAAGATGCAGGAAGATTTGCCTTTAGTACCGGAACCTTTTAAGTTAATTGCTGATGAGTTAGGTATTAAAGAAGAGCAACTAATAGAAAAAATCAAAGAATTTTGTAATAGGGGGATTATCCGTAGGTTTGGTGCAACCTTAAATCATAGGAATATAGGCTTTAAAGCCAATGCTATGGTTGTATGGAATGTACCAGAGGATAGACTTACTGAGGTTAGTGATATTATGATACAATTTTCTCAGGTTAGCCATTGTTATCAGCGGCCTACCTTTCCAAATTGGCCCTTTAATCTTTTTACCATGGTTCATGGTGAAACTAAAGTGGAATGCGAAAAAGTTATTAGTGAGATTATTAACTCTGTTAACATTAATGATTTTAGCATATTATATAGCACTAAGGAACTTAAAAAAATTAGTATGAGATATTTTATTGAAGAATAATGTTAGGTTATTGCAGAAAAGTTACTTAGATGCTATAGTTAAGTGATAAAATTGAATAGGATAGTTTATAACCATCCTGTCGTTAAAGAAACCTAGGAAAAACCACTAAAGTAGAGTGGTTTATTTTATAAGTAAAGACAGAGGTGATCTGTCTTTTTATTATTTAAACTATGATTTATGAGAAAAAATGGAATAACTAAAATAGATTTAAAGGAGATTTTCAATGTCTAGAATAGTGGTTGCATCAATAAATTTTGATAATGCTGATTTAAATATAAGAGAAAAGGTTCACTTTACTGTGAAGAAAAAACTAGAATGTTATAATTTTATTAAGGAAAATGAGATTTTAAGTGAAATAATTATATTATCAACTTGCAATAGAAGTGAGATATATGGTGTAATAGAAAAAAATGACAAACTGCAGGATTTTCTCAAAATATTTGAAACTATATTTCATTTAAAACCTGAAGAGATATATAATAATATAGAGTTAAAAGAAGGGGATGAGGCCATTAAGCACATATTTGAGGTAGCTGGTGGTTTCAAATCTATGGTAATAGGGGAAGATCAAATATTAGGTCAGGTTAAGGATGCTTATTTTGAAGCACTTGAAACTGGAAGTAGTGGTAAGTTTTTAAATAAGTTATTTTTAAGTGCCGTTACTTTTGGAAAGAAATTTAGAAGTTGTTCTGGCATCTCTAATATACCAACCTCAGTAAGTTCAATTGGAGTAAAACTATTGAAAAACAAATTGAAAACCTTACAGGGTAAAAGAGCTTTAGTTATAGGTTTGGGGGAAATGAATAGAATAATAGTGAAATATTTATTAAATGAATCAATGGACAAAATTTACATTGCTAATAGAACTTTAAGAGAGATTGATTTAATTACAACAGGGGTTGAAGTGATTCCATTTGAACACCGATATAAGGTTATTCATGAGGTTGATGTTATAATTTCTTGTACTAGTGCTCCTCATTTTGTTATAAAGAGTGAAGAGTTTAATAAAAAATTTAAGGGGAAACAGATGTGTATATTAGATTTAGCAATGCCAAGAGATATTGAGCCAACTATAGCAGCAATTTCAGGTGTTGAAATTATTGTAATAGATGACTTAAAAGAATTAAGCAATGAAAGCCTTAACGAGAGAGTTTTGTTAATGAAGGGATGTAATGAGCTAATGGAAGCGGAAATAAACAAATATTATAAATGGAGGGAGTTGTCCTTTATTAAGAGCACAGATAACTCTTCAGTAGGGTAAGACATCTAAAATAGAATTTAAAATCTAGGAGGAAAAAATGCAAGATAAAATTATTGTGGGTACAAGAGGAAGTGCTTTAGCGTTAAAGCAGACCAATATGGTAATTGATATACTAAAGAAAAATCTGGAAAATGTCCAATTTCAAATTAGGATAATTACTACTACGGGTGATAAAATACTAGATAAATCCCTAGATAAAATTGGTGGCAAGGGGTTATTTGTTCTTGAAATTGAAAAGGCATTAATAGATAAGAAAATAGATTTAGCGGTTCATAGCATGAAAGATATTCCTGCCTTTGTAGATAGTGCCTTTGAAATTTCACCACTACTTAAAAGGGAAGACCCACGAGACGTTTTAATTTCTACAGATAAGGTAAAGTTTGCAGATCTACCAAAGGGTGCTGTAATAGGAACTAGTAGTTTAAGAAGAATCCTGCAACTGAAAAAGCTTAGACCTGATTTAAACTATGTTCCTGTTAGAGGGAATATAGATTCAAGAATAAAAAAACTAGCTACTGGAGAGTTTCAAGGAATAATTCTTGCAGCAGCAGGTTTAAAAAGAATGGGATGGGGCAGTAAGGTAGCTGAATATTTCCATATCCATGAGGTAATACCTGCAGTGGGCCAAGGCGCTCTGTGCCTTGAATATAGAGTAAATGATAGTTTTATAAAAAAATTAATAGAAGCGAAAAATGAAAATAATGAAATTAGAGATATAATGGCGGAGAGATCCTTTTTAGAGGCTATAAATGGAAGTTGTAGTGTTGCTATGGGAGCCTTTGGAGAAGTTATTGGAGAAGACCTAGTATTAAAGGGTTTTTATAATGAGAATCCAGAGACTGAACTTATAGTAAAAGAAGTTACTGGAAAAGCAAAGGATTATAAGCTACTTGGGCAAAGATTAGCTAGCGAATTGAAGAAGGAGGGAGTTCTATGATTGGAATGGTTTATTTAGTTGGCGCAGGAACTGGTGCTGAGGAATTAATAACTCAAAAGGCATTACGCTTAATAAAGGAAGCCGATGTAGTAGTATATGATAGGCTTATAAATGAAAATTTGTTAAAGTATTGTAAAACTTCTTGCGAATTAATCAATGTTGGAAAAGCTGCTAACAATCATATACTTCCACAGGAAAAAATAAATCAGCTATTGTTTGATAAAGCTGTGGAAAAGAAGTTAGTAGTTAGATTAAAGGGTGGTGACCCTTTTATATTTGGACGAGGTTCAGAGGAGGGCATATTCTTAAAGGAAAGACAAGTTTATTTTGAAGTTGTACCTGGGATTTCTTCCTTATCAGGAGTCACTAGTTATGCTGGAATACCCATCACCCATAGAGGTATAAGTAATGAAATTCATGTATTTACTGGACATGAAAAAGGTGACATAGAAGAATTAAATCTGGACTTTAATGTTCTTTCAAAGTTAAAGGGGACTTTAATTTTTTATATGGGACTTTCAAATATTAAAAGGATTTCTCAGGGACTAATTTCTGGAGGAATGGATGAAAACACTCCTATTGCATTAATATCACAGGGCACTTACGGCGATCAAAAAACAGTAACAAGCACTTTACTGAATATTGGGCTTAATTTAGAGGGTATTAAATCACCTGCATTGATTGTGGTGGGTGAAGTAGTTAAACTTAGAGAAAGTTTGAATTGGTTTGAGTCAAAACCAATGTTTGGAAAGAAAATATTGATTACTAGGCACAAAGATAAGAATTTTGACCTAAAAGATAAATTAGAACAACAAGGAGCTAGAGTTTATTCCATTGATACCATAGACTTTAAGTCATTACAGGATAAAACAACATTAATAAAGGCTTTTGATGAAATTGATAATTATAATTACTTAGTTTTTAACAGTGCTAAGGGTGTAGAATATTTTATTAAGGAGTTTATCCTATTAAAAAAAGATCTCCGTTTTTTAGGAAAGCTGAAAATAGTGGCAATGGGAGAAATAACTAAAAATAAAATAGAAGAGTATTATTTAAGCACAGAGTTAGTATATGATGGGTCTACCTCCTCAGGGTACATCGAACTTTTAAAGGAGAAGGTAAAAAAAGAAGAGAAGGTTTTGGTAATAACCTCAGATATAAGTGAAAAGGGAAAATATGAAGAACTAAAAGAATATTGCGCTGAAATAGAAGTAGTAGATGCTTATAGTACTGTTACCTTAAAAATTTCTCCTAATGAGATTTATAAGGTGGAGGATGCTGATATTATAACCTTTCATAGCCCTTCTGCTGTGAAAAGCTTTTTTGATTTTTTAGACGAGAATAAGGAAACTATCAATTTAGAGGAAAAGATTTTTGTTACGGTAGGTAGTACTACTGAGCTTCAATTAAAAAAGAGAAATATTAAAAATATCGAAATAGCCTACCCACATAATGATGAAGGCGTTTTAAATACCATATTAAAAGTAATAAATGAAGAAGGTAGGAAGCTATGATCCATAGAGGCAGAAGATTAAGACGAAATAGTGTACTCCGTTCTTTAGTTAGAGAAAACTCCCTATCTGTAGAAGATTTCATTTATCCCATTTTTGTAATAGAAGGAGAGGATAAAAAGGAACCTATACCATCTATGGAGGGTCAATTCTATTATTCTATAGATAGGTTAAATGATGAAATAAAAGAATTAGTACATTTAGGAATTAATTCAGTGATTTTATTTGGGCTTCCAGACAAAAAAGACGAGTTGGGATCAGAAGCGTACTCGGAGAATGGAGTAGTTCAAAGGGCAGTAAGAAGAATTAAAGAGGAATTTAAACAGGTATTAGTGGTGACTGATGTTTGTCTTTGTGAATATACTTCCCATGGACATTGCGGCTTTTTTAAAGAAGAAAAGGTAAATAATGATAAGACCTTAGAATTATTAGGGAAAATTGCTTTATCCCATGCCAAAGCTGGGGCCGATATTATTGCACCTTCAGACATGATGGATGGTAGAGTTGGTTTTATTAGAAATGTACTTGATAAGGAAGGCTTTGAGGATATAGCTATAATGTCTTATTCAGTGAAGTTTTCCTCAGCTTTTTATGGTCCTTTTAGGGAGGCAGCAAAGTCCACTCCGCAGTCAGGAGATAGAAAGAGTTATCAAATGGATTTTTGTAATGGAAGGGAAGCTATTAAAGAGGCAAGCTGGGATATTGAAGAAGGTGCAGATATTATCATGGTGAAACCAGCAATGAGTTATTTAGACATAGTTTACAGTTTAAAGGAAAGATTCAATGTGCCAATTGCTGTTTATAATGTTAGTGGAGAGTATGCCATGGTGAAATCCGCTGCAAAAGCAGGCCTTATTGATGAAGAGAAAATGATTATGGAGACCTTATACTCAATGAAAAGAGCCGGAGCTGATATTATAATAACCTACTTTGCCAAGGATGCAGCTAGAATTATTAGAGGTGAATACCATGATAACAATTAAGTCTGAAGAGTTATTTAAAGAGAGCGAAAAACATATTCCTGGTGGGGTCAATAGTCCTGTAAGAGCTGGGAAAGCAGTAGGAGTTACTCCTTTAATCATAAGGAGAGCAGATAAAGCACATATATTTGATGAAGACGGAAATGAATTTATTGATTTTGTTGGGTCTTATGGTCCTATGATATTAGGTCATAATAACCCAATTGTTAAAAAAGCAATAGTTGAGGCTTTAGAGGATTCCTTAAGTTTTGGTGCACCTACAAAAAAAGAACTGGAGATGGCAATTTTAGTAAAAGAGTTACTTCCATCAATTGAAATGTTACGGATGGTGAACTCTGGTACAGAAGCAACTATGAGTGCAATTAGATTAGCAAGAGGATATACTGGCCGTGATAAAATTGTGAAATTTTCGGGTAATTACCATGGACATGGGGATTCCCTTTTAGTCCAAGCAGGCTCAGGAATTGCAACTCAAGGTATTTCAAGTAGTAGTGGGGTTCCAAATAGTATTATAGAAAATACCTTAGTGCTTAATTACAATGATACAGAACAACTTGAAACATTATTTAAAATCAGTGGTAAGGATATAGCGGCGGTTATAGTGGAAGTAATCTCTGGAAACATGGGCGTTGTACCTGGTAAGTTTGATTTTATGAAAAGACTAAGAGAAATAACTAAAGAGTATGGAGTAATCCTAATTGTAGATGAAGTTATGACAGGCTTTAGAGTTAATATTGGAGGAGCTCAAAAACTCTATGAAATAGAAGGAGATTTAATTTGCCTTGGTAAAATAATTGGTGGTGGAATGCCAATCGGTGCATTTGGGGGGAAAAAAGAAATTATGGAAAAGTTAGCTCCTGTAGGTGAGGTATATCAAGCAGGTACTCTTTCAGGGAATCCTATAGCCATCACTGCAGGTCTTACCACATTAAACTATTTAAAAGATAATCCAAAGGTATATTTATATCTAGAGGAATTAGGAGAAAGATTAGAGAATGGAATTAACCTTTTAATAGAGAAATATAAAATTAAAGCCATAGTAAATAGAGTTGGTTCTATGATGACCTTATTTTTTACAGACATTAGGGTAACTAATTTTAGTGAAGCTAAGACCTCAGATGAGAAGGTTTTTGCAAGGTTTTATAAAGAAATGTTAATATCTGGAATTTATTTTCCTCCATCTCAGTATGAAGCTTTTTTCTTATCTAATGAACATACGATGTCGGATATTGATAAGACTCTAATCTGTATTGAAAATGCCTTTAAAAAAATTAATATTGATACCTTATAATTACTTAAAATAGTCCTAAGTGCAGGACTATTTTTTTTATTTATTGTTGAGAATAAAAATTATAAAACATATAGACATTGTAGGAATAACATGGTAATATGTTATCAGTAAAACGTATTGGATTACTAGGATATTTTATTGAAGGAGGGGCAAAATGAAAAGTTCAAAGGGTTTTAAATTTTCCATGGCATTATTACTAAGTATTTCATTATTGGGGGGACTAACGGGTTGCTCAGCTAAAAAGGGAGAAGAAATTACCACAGTTAGAATTGGATATTTTCCAAACATAACGCATTCACAAGCTCTTGTAGGAAGAGAACAGGGGAGTTTTCAAAAGGCTATAGGAGAAAGCAAGAAAGTAGATTGGAAATTATTTAATGCAGGACCATCAGAAATAGAAGCACTTTTTGCAGGTGCTGTGGATATAGGTTATATTGGACCAGGCCCAGCTATTAATGGATATGCAAAATCCAAGGGAGATATTCAGATTATTGCAGGTGCTACTGATGCAGGAGCAATATTTGTATCAAAAGAAGGTTTGGTTATTAAAGATTTAAAAGATTTAGGTGGAAAGAAAATTGCAGTTCCACAGTTTGGGAACACTCAAGATTTAACTCTAAGAAGTATATTGACTAAGAATGGACTAAAAGATACAACAAAAGGTGGAACAGTGGAAGTGCGACAAGCTGAAAATGCAGATATTCTCACGCTTTTACAAAAGGGAGATATAGATGCGGCTTTAGTACCAGAACCTTGGGGTTCAAGACTTATTAAAGAGGCAGGAGCTAAGGTTATATTAGATTATAAGGATTTATTAAGAGGTGGAAGTTATACTACTGCTGTTGTAGTTGTTAGAACCGAATTTTTAAAGAATAATCCACAAATTGTTGAAAGTTTTTTAAAGACTCATGTAGAACTTACTGATTATATTAATAAAAATCAAGATAAGGCTAAGGAGATAGTTAATAAACAAATTACTGAATTAACTAAAAAAGGGGTCTCAAAGGATATTTTAGATGCTTCTTTCAATAGATTAACAGTTACAAGTAATCCTGAAAAGGAATCAGTACTTGAGTTTGTTAAATCTTCAGTTAAAGAAGGATTCTTAAAATCGGAGCCAGATACGAAGGATTTATTTAATCTTAGTATCTTAAATAAAGTTTTAAAAGAAAAAGGATTAGAACAAATTAAATAGTTGAGGTGATAAATTTGAGCATTATTGTTAAGGACGTAAGCAAGGAGTTTATTTCAAAACATAAAAAAACAAGTACCCTTGAGAATTTTAACTTAGAAATAAAAAAGGGTGAGTTTGTGTGTTTATTAGGTCCTTCTGGTTGTGGGAAATCTACTTTACTTAATATTATAGCAGGACTTGAAAAGGCCACTAAGGGCGTTGTTATACTTAATGGTAATGAAATAAAAGGAGCTGGACCAGATAGAACAGTAATGTTTCAAGAAGCAGCATTATTTCCCTGGCTTAAGGTAATAGATAATGTAGAGTTTGGCATGAAGATGGCTGGAATATCAAAGGAAGTTAGAAGAGAGAAGGCCCTTTATTATTTAAAAATGGTACATCTTTCAAAGTTTCAGAATTCCTATGTATATGAACTTTCAGGTGGAATGAAGCAACGAGTTGCCTTAGCTAGGGCACTTTCTCTTGATTCTGAGGTGCTTCTTATGGATGAACCTTTTGCAGCACTAGATAGTCAAACTAAGATGATTTTACAGTTAGAATTACAACGTATCTGGGTAGAAACCCAAAAAACTATCATTTTTGTTACACATAACGCAGAAGAAGCAGTTTATTTAGCAAACAGAGTTGTTGTTATGGCAGCTAATCCTGGTAGAATAAAGCAAGAATTTATTATTGAGTTAGCAAGGCCAAGACAGATGGAAAGTTGTGATATTTCTCATTATACTGCTAAAATAATGAAAGCATTAAAAGAGGAGGTGGAGAAGGTTGCAAAAGCAGAGTACGATGGCGGTTGGAATATTGAAGAAAATTCTGTTCTATATTCTACTGATACTAATATGGGAGGGAATATATAAATTAGGTGTTGATATACTAAAGATTTGGAAACCCTACATCTTTCCATCACCTATAGATGTTATTAACACTTTGATAGTGTTAATAAAAGATAACACCATAGGTATAGCCATAATTGCAAGTCTGAAGAGAATTATAGTGGGATATCTTATTTCAGTAATTATTGGAGTAACTATTGGATTAACAATTGCTAAATTTAAATATCTAGAAGAAAATTTAAGTCCGCTGATTTTAGGACTTCAAACCTTGCCAAGTATTTGTTGGTTACCCTTTGCTATTTTATGGTATGGCCTTAGTGAGAGTTCAATTATTTTTGTGATAGCAATTGGGTCAACCTTCGCTGTAGCTATATCAGTTAAATATGCAATTAAAAATGTGAATCCTTTATATATTAGAGCTGCTAGAACAATGGGCGCTAAGGGTAGTAAAATTTATACTCAAGTAATTTTACCAGCAGCTTTACCGGATATAGTTAGTGGATTAAAGCAGGGGTGGTCCTTTGCCTGGAGAGCACTAATGGCAGGAGAAATGCTTTCTTCTACAAAAGGCTTGGGTCAAGTTTTGATGGTAGGAAGAGATCTAGCGGATATTAGTCAAGTTGTAGCGGTAATGATAGTAATAATAGTTCTTGGTTTATTAGTTGATAAACTTGTTTTTGAAAGATTAGAGAAAAGTATGAGACATAAATGGGGTCTTGATAGAGCCTAGTTCAAAAAAATGATGGAGTTGAGTGCAAATGAAAACAGAAAATCTTACCTGGCATGCGGCATTTGTAACAAGAGAACATAGGGAAAGTATACTTACTCAAAAATCTAAGTTATTATGGTTTACAGGTTTGTCAGGTTCAGGTAAGTCTACTGTGGCAAACAGTTTAGATAAAAGATTAAGTGAAAGCGGTAAGGTAACTTATCTATTAGATGGGGACAATATTCGGCTAGGCATAAACTCTGATCTTGGATTCTCAAATGAGGATAGAACAGAAAATATTAGAAGAATCGGGGAAATCGGAAAACTATTTGTAGATGCTGGGATCATTACTATTGCATGTTTTATATCTCCGCTAAAAGCAGATCGTGAAAGTGTAAGAAAAAACCTTGGAGCGGACTTCATTGAAATATTTGTAGACTGTCCTCTAGAAGAATGTGAGAAAAGAGATCCTAAAAATTTATATAAGAAAGCAAGACTAGGTGAAATTAAAGAATTTACAGGTATAACTTCACCCTATGAAAAGCCTGAAAATCCTGAGATAGTGGTAAATACCAAGGAGCAAACTATAGATCAATGTGTAGACAAAATATTAAAGTACTTAATGTTATAAGCTAGGAGGTCACAATGAAGCTAGAAACAAAAATCCTTAAAACAGATGTATTAGTTGTTGGTGGCGGCACTGCTGGATGTTATGCAGCATTAACCTTAAGTAAGCAAGATGATGTGAACATTCTAGTTGTAGACAAGGCAAATATAAATAGAAGTGGATGTTTAGCAGCAGGTGTTAATGCAATCAATGCCTATATCAATAAGGGAGACACCCCAGAAGACTTTGTAGACTTTGCATCCAAGGAAGCAGAGGGGATAATAAGAGAAGATCTGGTATATTCTATAGCTAAAAATTTAAATAAGGTTACAAGAAATATGGAGAGCTTAGGTCTTACTATTTTAAAGGATGAAAAGGGTGAATATGTTACACGTGGTAGAA
The DNA here is from genome assembly GCA_014380625.1 of Clostridiaceae bacterium. Classification (GTDB taxonomy): domain Bacteria; phylum Bacillota; class Clostridia; order Clostridiales; family Clostridiaceae; genus JACMJL01. The sequence goes on along the minus strand of JACMJL010000006.1, from coordinate 13,185 downwards.
GAAGTATTAAAATTAACGGAGAAAACATAAAACCACTTCTTGCTAAGTCAGTACAAAGTAAGAAAAATATAAAAGTTTTAAACAAGGTAAACATAATTGATTATATTGTTAAAAATCAAGAGGTTGTTGGTGCTTATGGTTTTCATATAGAGGAAAATATTTTTTATGTAATCTATTCTAAGGCGGTAATTTGCACTACAGGTGGAGCAGCAGGTTTGTATAAACCAAATAATCCTGGCTTTTCTAAGCATAAGATGTGGTATTCGCCCTTTAATACTGGAGCTGGTTACGCTATGGGAATAAGAGCAGGTGCAGAAATGACCTCCTTTGAGATGAGGTTTATAGCTCTAAGATGTAAGGATACTATAGCACCTACAGGAACTGTTGCTCAAGGTATTGGTGCAGAACAAGTAAATGCTTCAGAAAAAGAGTACGTTAAAAATTATGGGAAACCTTTAACTACTATTAGGTTATTTGCAACTGTAGAGGAGAATAAAAAAGGACTTGGTCCTTGTTATTTAAAAACTAAGGGTATTTCCCCTGTAGTTGAAGAAGAACTTTATAAGGCCTATCTTAATATGGCACCAGCTCAGACCTTAAAATGGATTGAGGATGGCAAGGGCCCAAGCATAGAAAATCTTGAAATAGAAGGTACCGAACCCTATATAGTTGGTGGTCATTCTGCTAGTGGATATTGGATAGATACTAAACGAGCTACCACTATTACCGGTTTGTATGCAGCTGGTGATGTAGCAGGAGGAAGTCCTAAAAAATATGTAACTGGATGTTTTGTAGAAGGGGAGATTGCTGCTGAGGCTTCTCTTGAATTTATAAAGGATAAGAAAAACCAGTTAATAGATAATGTTGAGATCTGTACAAAAGCTACACTATTAGAAACTTTTCTATTAGGTGAAGAGAGTATGTTTTCTATTAATGAAGTTGAAGAAGCTATGCAAAAAGTAATGGATGAATATGCAGGTGGTATTTCTAAAGGTTATGTTTTTAACACTAAAAAGTTAGAGCTGGCAAAGAAAAAAATAGAGGAACTTTTAATACTTACGGATACCTTGAGAGCCAAGGATATGAGAGAACTATTAGGAATATTTGAAGTTATTGATAGGCTCTATGTTTGCAAAGTTTTAATAGTTCATCTCCTTGAAAGAAAAGAAACTAGATGGAAGTGTTATGGAGAAAATGCAGATTATCAAGAAAAGGATAACAGTTTCCTTAAATATGTGAATACAGTTTATAAAGAAGGCAGCGTTCAGGTTATACTGAGAAATTTAATAAAGCGAGATGAAGTTTATGAGCATTAAGATAGATTCACAAAAATGTGTGGGTTGCGGAAAATGCAGCGAAACTTGCCCTGGTAATCTAATATGTAAAAAGAAGGACTTCAAGGCTTTTATAAAATATCCTGAGGAGTGCTGGGGGTGTACTGCCTGTGTAAAAGAATGCCCTGTTCAGGCTATAAATTATTATCTAGGAGCAGATATCGGAGGTAAGGGAACTTACTTAAATACGAAAAAAGATAAAAATCTGCTTCATTGGCACATTTTCAAACCAAATAGCGAAAAGATAATTATTACTACAAATGAAACAGAGTCAAACAAATATTAAGGAGGCAAAATCATGGATCATTTAGATACATTAGAAGCAGAAAGTATTTTTATATTAAGGGAATCCTATAAAAAGCTAGGTAAACTCGGAATGTTATGGTCAATTGGAAAAGATTCCACCGTGCTGTTATGGTTAGCTAAGAAGGCATTCTTTGGACATTGCCCTTTCCCCTTTATTCACGTGGATACTAAGCATAAAATCCCTGCAATGATTGAATATAGGGATAAAATTGCTAAAGAGTTTAACCTTGACCTTATTGTACACACAAATAAAGAAGCACTAGAACAAGGAATGGGACCTAGTCGTGGAAGACTAAATTGTTGTAAGGCACTAAAAACAGATGCACTGCAACAGGTAGTTACAAATTATGAATTCGATGGATTGATTTTAGGAATTAGAAGTGATGAGGAAGGTTCTAGATCAAAGGAAAGAGTTTTTAGTGAAAGAAATAAGGATTCTGAATGGGATTATACCAATCAAGCACCAGAGCTTTGGGATCAATTTAAAACTGATTTTCCAAAAGGAAATCACATCAGAGTTCATCCTATTTTACACTGGAATGAAACTGATATTTGGGCTTATATAAAGAGAGAAAATATTCCGCTTATAGATTTATACTTTGCTAAAGATGGAAAAAGGTATAGAAGTTTAGGTTGCGCTGAGTGTACTGGTAAGATAGATTCTACTGCTACCACCATAGATGAAATTATTGAAGAATTAAGGAACACTAAAACCAGTGAAAGAGCAGGGCGAGCTCAAGATCAAGAGGATGCTTACGCAATGCAAAAACTTCGTAAAGATGGCTACATGTAAGAAAGGGGATTACTTAAATGGAAAATACAAGAGAAGTATTAAGAATTGTCACAGTTGGACACGTAGACCATGGTAAGTCTACAGTAATTGGAAGATTGCTTTATGATACAAAATCATTGCCAGAAGGTGCTATTGATAGAGTTAAAAAAATTGCTAAAGAAAAAGGTAAACCCTTTGAATATGCATATCTATTAGATGCTTTTGAAGAAGAACAAAAACAAGGTATAACTATTGATACAACCTCCCTTCAATTTCATACAGATAAAAGGGATTATGTAATTATTGACGCTCCAGGTCATGTGGAGTTTTTAAAAAATATGATTTCTGGTGCAGCCAGCGCTGAAGCCGCACTTTTAATAATTGATGCACAGGAAGGCATTCAAGAGCAATCCAAAAGACATGGTTATATACTTTCCCTTTTAGGGATTGAGCAGGTATATGTAGTAGTTAATAAAATGGACCTTATTGATTACAGTGAAGAGAAGTTTAATGTTATAAAAAAACAAATGAATGCTTTTTTATCAAATTTAAATGTACACCCTCTAAAATATATACCTATATCAGCATTTTTCGGTGAAAACTTAACTTCAAAATCTGAAAAGTTAGCTTGGTATAAGGGAGAAACTGTGTTAAAAGCCTTAGATCTATTTACACAAGAAACAGGACTTGAGGAGAAACCTTTAAGACTTCCCATTCAAGACGTGTATAAGTTTGATAATAGAAGAATAATCGCTGGAAGAATAGAAGCAGGAACTCTAAAGGTTGGGGATGAAATTCTTATCTCTCCAGATAATAAAACTACAAAAGTTAAGAGTATTGAATACTTTGTAGAAAAAGATAATGTAGAAACTGTAAGCGCAGGTATGTCAGTAGGCATTACTTTTGAAAATGAATTTTTTAATAAAAGAGGAGAAGTAATTTCTCATAAAAAAGATGCACCCATAATCGCTGATCTTTTTAAGGCTAATATATTTTGGATGGGAAAAAATAATTTTGTAAAAGGCAAAAAATATAAGATAAAGTTAGTTACTCAAGAGGTTGAGTGTGAAATTGTAGCCTTTAACAAGGTTATCGATGCAACTACTTTAGGAGGCTATGAAAATGTAAGCCAGGCAAAAACTAATGATGTAGCTGAAGTTACTATTAAGACAAAAGAAAAAATATGCTTCGACAAATTTTCAGATAACCAAAATACTGGTAGGTTTGTAATAGTAGATGGTTATGATGTAAGTGGTGGCGGAATTATTTCAGGACTAGTAAAGTCCAAGGCAACAATTATTACAAGCTTTATAAAGGATGATATTAATTTAGAAATAAATTGCTTTGATGAATACTATTATGATCTTAAAGTATCAGCAATTAAAAAGAAAGTAGGAAAAACCACTCAATATAATATTGGAGAGAATGTGCCATGCTTTGGTGAAAGTTATAACTTTAAGGATGATTTTGATGTAATAGCGTTAAATTCTAGGTTAGTTGCTAAAATAAGAACTGGTAAATTAATTGATATTATATCAATTGATGAGTATTCTTATGAGTCAATTAACATTATTAATGAAAATGGTTTTGGAATAAAATTGACCTCAGCAAAGGACTTAGAGAATTATAAACTTGATTATGAAAAAGAAATTAATGATATTTTTGCTAATAAGTGGCTTGATTTTACCAAGTTTAGATCTATAAAGTTTAGTGATTTAATTGAAGAAGTTATAGAATATGAAATTTAAATATTAAGGAGGGTTTTACCCTCCTTAACATTTATAAATTAACTTGATTATTTATGATATATTGTATATAATGAAAATGAACTATGGAGTTTTTTAAGTGAATTTTATTATGAAAAAAGATGAATAAATATAAATGCAACTACTAATTTATGTATTAGTAAAGCTATTAAGGTTGTATTTATTCAAGTTTTTTCACATACATTCTACTATAAAACTTTAGTATGTATATTTTCATAGTTATCTTTACTCTTTTGTATCATTAATATGTTAGGGTGTATGAAGACTCTGATAATTATTAATAAACTGCTTAGAGTTGTTTTCTTATGGATAGGTTTATTTTAACTTAAGGGTATTGTTTATCGGATTTATATTTTAAATATCTTTTGAGAGTAAAATAAAACGTATGTAATTTGATGCTGAACTTATTATTGTCCCTCCCTGTTTGGTAAGGGGACTTAATTTTAATGTGGTTTTATATTACAAATTTACAAATGTATGATGAGAAGCGAGAAAAATATTGAAGGTTAAATGAGCTTCAAGCGAAGTTTTTTTACGGATGGGAGATTAAATGGTTACTAAAATTAAGAATAAAAATAAAGTAAAGGTTATTCCACTAGGGGGACTAGGAGAAATAGGGAAAAATATTACTGCAATAGAATATGATAATGAGATAATTATTATTGATTGTGGATTAGCTTTTCCAGATGCAGAAATGTATGGAGTGGATTTAGTTATACCTGATATAACATATTTATTAAACAATAGTGAAAAGGTAAAAGGTATTCTTTTAACTCATGGTCATGAGGACCATATTGGTGCGCTACCTTATGTGTTGAATCAATTAAATGTACCAGTTTATGGCACGAGACTCACTTTAGCCTTAGTAAAAAGCAAACTTCAAGAGCATAATATGCTTTCGGACTGTACTCTTAATGAAATTAAACCAGGGGATGAGGTTAAAACTGAAAACTTTAGGATTGAATTCATTAGAGTTTGTCATAGTATTGCTGATGCCTGCGCGTTAGCTATACATACGCGAGAAGGTGTTATAGTTCATACAGGAGATTTTAAAATCGATTATACTCCTATTGATGGAGAAGTAACAAATCTTCAACACTTTGCAAAGCTGGGTGGGCAAAGAGTACTACTGTTAATGGCAGATAGTACAAATGTAGAACGTTTAGGGTATACAGTTTCAGAAAAGGTTATTGGAGAAAATTTAACACGAATTTTTGCACGTGCAAAAGGTAGGGTAATTGTAGCATCCTTTGCATCAAATATTCATAGAGTTCAACAGATTATTAATTCTTCTTTATTTTATGGAAGAAAGGTTGCCTTCAGTGGAAGAAGTATGGAAAGGATATCTAGCATTGCTATTGAACTGGGTTATTTGACTTTGCCAGAAGATCAGTTAATAAGTGTAGATGATATCAATAAATATGCGGATGAAAGAGTAACTATTATAACTACTGGAAGCCAAGGAGAACCAATGTCCGCACTTTCAAGAATTGCTTCTTCAAGCCATAAAAAGATTAGAATTAATAGTGGTGATTTAGTAATTATATCTGCATCACCTATTCCAGGTAATAAAAAGCTTATATCAAAACTTATTGATGAGCTTTTTAAAAAGGGCGCAGAGGTAATTTATGATGCGGTGGAAGAAGTTCATGTTTCAGGTCATGCTTGTCAAGAAGAACTGAAATTAATTCATAATTTAATTAAACCTAAGTTTTTTATGCCTGTACATGGTGAATTTAGACATTTGAAACAACATGGAGATTTAGCTGAAAGTCTTGGTATGGAATCTAAGAATATATTTATTATGGAAACTGGACAAATACTTGAATTAAGCAGAAATGGAGCTAGGAAAGCAGGAATAGCACCTTCAGGTTCCGTTATGATAGATGGAATTGGTATTGGTGATGTAGGTAGTGTAGTGCTTAGAGACAGAAAACATCTAGCACAGGATGGTATATTAACAGTGGTTATAACAATAGATAAAAATTCCTTTAATATACTCTCAGGCCCAGATATCATCACAAGAGGATTTATTTATGTAAAAGAATCTGGTGATTTACTAAATGAGGCAAGAGATGTAGTAAAAGCTGAATTAGATAAATGTATGGAAAGAAAAATTACAGATTGGTTTGTTATAAAATCTAATATAAAATATTGCTTAGGACAATTTTTATATGTTAGGACAAGAAGAAATCCAATAATTATTCCAATAATTATGGAAGTTATATAAAAAAATAAAATATCCTAAGGGTAGGGATACCTATATGAAGATGATTTCTGTAATTTTTACAGAAATCATCTTTTTTATACAAAATTATATGAAAATTATCAGAATATGGTATACAAATATAAAAGTGTGCAGTATAATAACTGTATTAGCAGTAATAATACAGTTATTACAGAGAGGAGAGCAAATGTTTGATTTAGACCTGAAAAGTAGAGTACCGATTTATGAACAACTCATGGGTAATTTCAAAAAATTGATTATTAGTGATGTTTTAAGTAAAGATGAACAACTTCCTTCAGTACGAATACTTGCTACAGAGCTCACTATTAATCCTAACACAATTCAGAAGGCATATAGAGAATTGGAACGACAAGGATTTATCTACTCTGTACCAGGTAAGGGCAGTTTTGTAGCCTCTGTAGAAAAAAATGAAAATATTGAAAAGTTAATTAAGTTAAAATTGGAATTAACAATGCTTTTATCTGAAGCCATCTACTTAGGAATGAAGGAAGAAGAATTAATAGAAATGGTATCAAAGATATCTATTGATTTAAAAGGAGAGGTATAAAATGAAGATTAAGATTGAAAATATTAGTAAATTTTTTGATGATACTAAGGCATTAAAAAAAGTAAATCTAGCCATAGCAAAGGGGTCTATTTATGGGTTAGTAGGATCAAATGGAGCTGGTAAAACAACACTTTTAAAAATAATGGCTGGGCTTTATACACCGGATACAGGAGAAATATGTATTGATAATGAGAAAGTCTTTGAAAATGAAAATTTAAAATCCAAGATTATATACCTTCCAGATATTCTTTACTTTTTTCCAGGTTATAGAATTAAAGACATGGCTACCTTTTACAAAAGGATTTATCATAGTTTTAATGATGCTAGATTTGAGAAGTTAAAACAAGTATTTAAAATTGATGTAAAAATGAAAATACATAAGCTTTCAAAAGGAATGCAACGACAGGTAGCGTTTTGGCTGGCTTTATCCATAATGCCTGAAATATTAATTTTGGATGAACCCTTAGACGGATTAGATCCTATAATGAGACAAGTGATAAAAAACCTTATTATCCAAGAGGTGGCTGAAAGGGAAATGACAGTAATAATAGCCTCTCATGATTTAAATGAAATAGAGGGTTTAAGTAATTTTATTGGGATTTTACATGAGGGAACGGTTGTTTTAAGTAAAGATTTAGATGATTTAAAAACTGATATTCATAAGGTTCAAATAGTTATAAAAGAAGGGGATTTACAAGACTTTTATAAGGATTTCTCTATAGTAAATGATGAAAGTAGAGGAGAATTAAAGATTTTAGTTGTCAAGGGAGACAAAGAAAAAATAATAAACTATCTTGAAAAATTACAACCAATTATTATAGAAATTTTACCTTTAACATTGGAAGAAATTTTTATTTATGAATTAAGGGGTGTAGGTTATGAAGTCAAAAATATTAACTTGTAGTAAGGGAATAATTTTAGATGATTTAAAGCGTTTTTCTTGGATTGCTTTTTTGTATGGCTACATTATTTTTCTTTTAATACCACTTCAGATAATAATCAATTATAAGGGAAAGCCCTTAAGTAATTTACCATTTGATATATCAGTTTCCATACTAATCATTAGCTTTTTAGCCCTTCTACTTCCTATAATTATTAGTATTCTTATATTTAGATATTTACATGTACAAACAGCCTCAGATTTAATTCATTGTCTGCCAATTAAAAGAAATGAATTATATAGAAGCCATACTTTTGCAGGTGTTATGATCTTAATAACCCCAGTGTTAGTAAATGTATTAATTTGTTTGATTTTAAATCTGTTTGTATTTGATGGAAGTAGTTCTATTATATATAATATAATGTTAGGGGCTATATCTATAATTAGTTTAAGTCTTGTGTTTTATTTTATCTCAGTTTGTATGGGAATGATTGTTGGAATATCCTTATTACAAGCTGTTTTAACCTATGCAATAGTAGCTTTTCCATTAGTAATTACTTGGCTTATAAATTATAATTTAAATGGGTTAATTTATGGATATATATATGATATGAGAAGTATAACAGAAAGAGTTGGATTTATTAATCAGCTTATTAACTGGGGCAATGATATCTACATTATGTTGGGGATCGTGGTGTTTTTTTCAATTAGTATTACTTTATATTTCCTTGGACAGTTTTTGTATAAGAAAAGAAAATTAGAAGCAGCTTCTGAACCCATAAGCTTTAAAATTATGGAATATATATTTAAATATTTTATAACTTTTTTCAGTATGCTAATAGTTGGTGCAATTTATGTGCAAAAAAATAATCATAGTGAGATTTGGGTTTATGGTGGTTATTTTGTTGGAGCCACTGTGGGATATTTTGCTGTGGAGATGATGCTTAAAAAATCTTTTCGAGTATTCTCAAATGTAAAAGGATATGTTATATATGTTTTGTTAACAATAATTGTACTTATGGGAATTAAATTTGATGTAAGTGGGTATGAAAGAAAAATACCTACAGTTAGTAATATTAAAAGTATAAATTTTAATCAAGATTATATTTATGAGCAATTTGGATACATCTATAGTAAAGAAGTAATGTCAGGAATGGAACATTATACTGAAAAGAAAGCTATGGAGACTTTAATGTCTTTCCATAAGGAAATTATTGATAATAAAGAAAAAAATATTAAAAATAACAAAGAGAACTCCAAGGAAATATGGTTTGTATATGAACTAAATGACGGTACATTAATTGGAAGAAAGTATAATATTCCTATGGAGGAAGCCAGTAAATTTATTAAAACTTTTCATGAATCAGAAGAATATAAAAAAAACCTTCATGATATTATGAAGATAGACACCATAGATGTTACCTCCATTACCATTAACAGTTACGGTAAAAAAACAATAATAAATAATCCAGAGGATATTAAAGCTGGCTTGGATATGCTAAGAAAGGATATAAATAATGAAACCTATGAACAAATGGAGGATAAAAAAGCACCTTGGGCAATTATGTATGCCACTTTAGCTGATGATAAAATTGATAAATATAAAAATACAAGAAATAGTATTGGTAATGGGAGAGTTTTTGTAATATGGAGAAAATCAGATATATTATTTGAGAAATGGCTTACAAGTAAAGAATATTTTCAAAACTCAAGAATAATGCCAGAAGATGTAGTTTCTGTTACTGTGGAAAAGTGCGGAACAAAGCAAAAATGGGATTCCCAATTCACTAATAATAGATATATTGAGGATAGTTTAAAGGGTGTAGAAATTATTAATAAGAGTGAAATTGAAGCTTGTCTAAAAAACTATAAAGATTTACATAAGGAAAACCAAGATAAATATATTATAAAATTTAGTACTAATATAAATAATAAATCAGCATCTTTCTATGGAAGTTTTGATGAGACAAGCGTTCCGGAAGTTATTAAAAGTTATTTTATTATAGCGAAATAGGTATTATAAAGATTATGCTAAAACCATAATCTTTTAAATTTTTTGCGGATATTTTACCACCCATATGATTAACTATATCTTTGCAAATCGCTAGGCCAAGACCTGTACCACCTGTCTCCCTAGATCTTGAAGTATCGATTCTATGAAATTTATCGAAGATTCGTTGAAGTTCATTTTCAGGAACTCCTTCGCCACTATCCGTAACTTCAAACTTTACATAATCTTTATCTTCGCTACATTTAATTTGTATTAAACAGCTTTCTCCAGCATATTTAATTGAGTTTTGTATTAGATTATTAAATACTCTATTAAGTTTATACACATCAATATTAATATTTGTAGAAGCCTCTACCTCAGTTATAAACTCAAAACTGCATTTTTTTTCCAGGATTTCAGGTTTTAAGTTTGTACATAACTCATTAAGGTAATTATTACAATTTACTTTCACGGTGTCATATTTTATTCCTGAATTTACATTTGAATAGTCCTCGAGCTCTGTAAGTAGTTGCTTTAAGTCATTTGCTTTTCTATAAATTGTATCGTAGTATTCATTTTGTTTATCTTCCTTTACCTTACCTTCTAGGAGACGTTTTGAATAGCCAATTATGGAAGTTAAAGGAGTTTTCACATCATGTGACATGGCTTGAATTAGGTCCTGTTGGGTTTCTTCAGATTTTTTAAGCCTTTTTCCCATATCTTCAAAATTTCTGCAGAGTAGCCCTAATTCATCTTCTTTATCATAGGGGATTTCGATTAAGGTGTTTCCATAGTCAATGCTTTTAATTGCCTTACTTATCTTTTTTATTGGATTTGCTAGTATTTTGTAGATAAGAATGCAGGTAACTAAAGAAACGGTAAATATTATTAAAATTAAAACTCTCCTGGTAGTGATTGTTTTATCAGCGTTTTTAATAAGATTAATTTTTGGTGGGAATTCTCCATTTATAATGAAGGACTTTCTAGCCCCAAGTTTTATGAAAACTTGCTCTTTAATATTATTTTTGTTAACTGATTTTGTAGTAGAAGAGTACAGTACTGTGTCTTCTAAATCTGTAATTGTAATAAAAACTTTATTATTTTTTGAGTATTTATCAATTGTTTGTTGAATTTTTGCAGGTCTATTTGGATATTTTTGAAAATCAGTTGCAATCTCCTGCATAATGGTACTTCTGTTAGTTGATTGATTGTACACTTCAGCAATTATTTTATTTTGAATAACTTGTCTATAAAATATAATAACCAATATAAATTGAACAATAAAACCAATTATAAAGATTAAACTAATTTTTTTATAAATGCTATTTATTTTCATATTTTCTCACCAACAAACTTATAGCCGACACCCCAAATTGTTTTAATATAGTTTCCTTCTTTATCTATTTTTTCTCTAAGTTTTTTTATATGTACTGTAACTGTTGTAACATCACCAAAATCCTCATAACCCCAAACAGCATTGTAAATTTGATCTCTAGTTAGTACTATATTTGAATATTCCATCATATAAGCTAATATTTGAAATTCCTTTGTAGAAAGCTCAGTTTTAGAATTGCCTATGTGTACCTCATAAGAATTTTTATTTAACGCTATTCCTTTAAATTTTAATATACCTTCTTTTTCTGGTGAATTATTAGACTCATTTCTTTTAGATCTTCTTAAATGAGCTTTTACTCTTGCTATTAATTCGTTATCATCAAAGGGTTTTGTAATGTAGTCGTCAGCACCTAATTCAAAGCCAATAACCTTGTCCATAACTTTATTTTTTGCGGATAAAATAATTATGGGAGCAGTTATATCATCTCGTATTTTTTTACATATTTCGTATCCATTTATATCTGGTAACATAAGATCAATTATCAAGAGATCAAATTTATTGTCAATAATTAATTTAAGAGCATCGATACCATTAAAAGCAGACCTAATTGTATAGCCTTCATCCTCTAATATGTCACTAATTAAATTAACGATATCCTTATCATCATCCACAATAAGTATATTTTGTTTTTCCATAAATCCTCCTACCTTTTAAATCCATGTAAATATAATTCAATTATAGATCTTATCATTTGTACATGCAACGCGAAACATAGATATAAAATGCTAAAAAGGAGGAGAATTATTTCTCCTCTTATTTTTTATGATTATTTACTCAGCAAGGTTATTAATTGATCTAAATCGGAATTTAGTTTTTGTAATACAGGGGTCTTGCTAGTTTGTAAGTCTGGAATGGCCTTTAAATCTGTTAATAAACTTGCAAAATCTTTAGCTGCTTTATCTGTTTTGGCTTTAGCAGCAATTGGCTTTAATTTAGCATTAATAGCCTTAAGACTATCTCTATCGGCTTTGACAACAGCCCTTTGAGCAATTAAATCAGCTTTTTTAGCTTGTAGAGTTTTATTTGCTTTATTCTGAGCTATTAGAGCTTTTATTTTTATGATTTTTTCTTTTCTAGAATCTCTAATTGCTTGGTTAGTGTCATAGTTAGTTTTAATTATAGTTCTTTCTGCTAGCAATTCAGTAGCATAGGGGGCTTTAGCAGAGTTTCCTTCTTTTGTTGATGCGTCAGCACTTGCAATAGTAGGTATTAACATTGATAGAGATAAGGCTATTGGTATGATTTTCTTTAACATAATTTTATACCTCCAAAATTTTTAATAATTTACTGTACAAGACTAGTATAGAATTTAAAAGTTAAATAAAAATTAAGCAAATATTAATAATTATGTTGTGGTTCCATAGGATACATAGACCTAATACCTATTGTCGTTAGACTGTGTTTAAGAAACGTGTTGGTGATTAAATAAATATATTTCTGTCAATAATCTAAATACTTTTTTAAATAAATGGAGGTAACAATAGTTGCTTGAAATTGTAACTTTCTGTAACAGAAAGTAACAAAAAAATATGTATAGGCTCCATCGTTAAATACAATACTAAATATGTGTGGTATATGTTTCTAAATATGGAAAGTATGAAAACAAGAGGTTTCCGAACTTGAAACAGAAGGGTGTGAAAACGATGAAAGTAACAATTAGAGCAGTTTTGATAAATATTGATGAGGAAAAACAAAATATTATTAACAATTTAATGACTGTGTTTTGTAGTGCTGTAAGATATTCCTTTAATAGGGTACTTGAAGGCATAAAACTAGGTGATATTGAAAAAAGTGTTGCTTCTAAATATGGTTTAAACATAAGGCAAAGCAAGGATGCCGTAGAAAATGCCAGACAAACTATAGTAAGTCAAAAGGAACTAGTTAAACTGAATTATGGAAATTATCTTAAAAAAACTAATAATATACAAAACGTCTTAAATGATAGT
>JACMJL010000266.1 GCA_014380625.1 Clostridiaceae bacterium | reverse complement strand
TTACCTTTTCCAGATGGCTGGTATGGAGTGCTATACCTTAGTTTTATACCAAGCTTTGCACAAATAAGTTTAAAGTCATTAGCAACATAAATTTTTCCGTTGTCGATATAAAAGTTTTCAGGAATCCCGTGCTTTGTGATAGCTTTTTTCAGGCAATCTTCAAGCCTAGTAAGGGTTGCATCAAAATAAAACTGGCAGTGAAGGATCCGACGAGAATGATCATCTATAAAACCAATCAAATAAACAATACGATTAGTTCCATCTACATCAGGAATATAAAAACCCTGCATAACATCGGATTGCCATGTCATATTAATAGCTTCTTTCTCATGTTTAACATATACCCTAGACCTTTTAGCAAGCGCCTCACGTGTATAGCCATGATGTTTTAGTATTCTACCAATGGTTCTAATATTAATTAAGCCTTTGTCGACTTTCCTTGCAAGTTCGAGCATAGTTACTATTTTCTGTGCTGAACGAGTAGGAAGCTCTTCTTTAAGTAGCAGTATTTCTTTAACAATTTCTTCTGGGATTGAAGGAGAAGCTCCTTTACTTGATTTTACTCTAGGTTTTAACCCTTGAAATTTGTATTTTTTATAATTTGAATAGTAGGTAAAAATAGTCCTTTCGCCTATCTTAATGGTTTTTCTACTTATAGGATCATTGTAAGTTTTACTAGCAATATTAAAGGCTGTCTTTCTAATTGTGCCTGGCTGGGCTTCAAGAAGTGGAAGTATTACAGAATATCTAAAGAATGCTACCGCATCTTCATATTTCATACTTCCATCAAGTAGATAATCTTTATTCATCAAAATACACCTCCATTTCTCAATATTACTATTTAAAAAGGAGAGTTAAAATTTAAAAATTCTTGCTAATTATAAAAAGATAAGCGTTAGCTTTTTGAATAGCTTATAGAGGTAGGGAAAAAGCAAAAAATATGCATAATGTTATTTGATTATACATTTAATTGTGTATAATCAAATAACATTATGCATATTTGGAATTGATTTATTAAAAAAGGGCATAATTATCCCTTGTAAATTTATCTTAAAAATTTGAAGGTAGCATTGAGATGTGATAAGCTTGCGTCTTTTAAAATACTACATTCAAAGCATATTCTAGAAATATCAAGAAGTACACAGGTATTCTTAAATAACTGGAGGCTTAAAATGTTATTATTCAAAAAGCTTATTGATAAACTTTCAGAAAACATTGTAGTATATTTTGCACTTAATTGTGCAGCAAAACCGATGTTAACACAAGCTTTATCAACCTTTTGGCAAGCTCTAATTAAAACATCCTCACTCTCAACTAAACTATCCGGATCTTCTATGTATTTGAAAATATCGTCACCCTTTCCTACATTAGTACTGATAAACTCAATGAGATCAGTAGTAGCTACGTTGTACTTTATAATGAAATTTGGAAACACACTAATATATTTTTTATTTCCAATTCCATCAGTCCAGAGAAGTGTCTGTATTTTGACTCTTGATTGTTTTAACACATCTCCATCCAGGTAAAAAAGCCACCTACTGAATGTACCATTTCTCTTAAGTTTATCTGATTCCGGAATATCTAGTTCCTTACGGACTGTCACCAAACAAATATTTTTAATAAAATCTGAATAACTTTCATCAAAGTCATTGAACTTAATATTAAATTGGGGTATTATGAAGTTGGTTTTTTTGTCTACAACTTAAAACTATAGTAAAAAGCACAAAAGGTAAAGTACCAATTGTGCTTTTGCTGTTTTTTGTTTTTTCTCTTTGATTAAGCTGTTATAAATAATGTCTTAAACTATAGGTTTTACTGCAGTTTTGAGTGTCTTATAACACAAGGATACCAACCTATGAACAATTCTATTATTGGTTTAAAAAATTTGAAGATCCTAAAAAAGATACTATTTTAAGAGAAGGTGCAAAGGAATTTCAATTGAAAAACAGGGAACTTCTAAGTAACTCAACTATTGAAACAGATGGACCTGGGACAAGGTTTCAAGTTGATGCTACTATTGCTGATATATACCTGGTAAGTTCATTAGATACTAATAGGATTATAGGAAGACCCGTTGTATATGCAATTATTGATGTGTTTTCTAGACTTGTAACTGGCGTTTATGTAGGTTTAGAAGGACCATCTTGGATAGGTGCTATGATGACGCTAGACAACATGGTTACTGATAAAGTTGAGTTTTGTAGAAGCTATGGAATAAATATAACTGAAGAGCAATGGCCTGCAAAATATGTTCCAGATATAATCATTGCTGATAGAGGTGAATTTGAAGGTTACGGTGTCGAGGGCATAATAAATAACTTAAATATAAAAATAGAAAATACTTCGCCATACAGGGGCGACTTAAAAGGAATAGTAGAAAGGAATTTTAGAACCTTAAACACTAAGTTAAAGCATAAAGCACCTGGAGCTATAGAAAAGGAATATAGGAAAAGAGGAGATGTAGATTACAGATTAAATGCCTCAATTACACTGGAGGAGTTTACAAGAATATATATAAATCTAGTACTACATCATAACAGTAAAATAATTGATAAATACCCTATGGAAAAGGAAATGTTAGTAGATAATATAGTTCCCTGCCCGTTGCAGCTATGGAAATGGGGTATAGAAAATAAAAAAGGTAGGCTAAGAATTGTTGACAGAGAAGTCATGAGACTAAATGTTTTACCAAGAGGAAAAGCAAGCGTTTCAAGAGCTGGTATTAGATTTAAAGGTTTATATTATGGTTCACAAAAAGCTATTGAGGAGCAATGGTTTATTAAGTCTAAAGTTAGAAGTATTGAAATAATTTATGATCCAAGGAACATGAGTAATATTTATATACCTTATGAGGATGGAAAAAATTACGAAACTTGCTATCTCCTTGAGCCGAGCAAGCAATATAAGGATTGTATTTTAGAAGAAATCATATATAATTTTGAGCTTATTTCAGAACTAAAGGAAAGG
>JACMJL010000031.1 GCA_014380625.1 Clostridiaceae bacterium | reverse complement strand
ATTACCTCTGAAATTTTTAAGGTTGAAGGTTACGAGTATGTGGAATTACTTTGGAAACATTCTTGTTTAACCAACATTATGACTATACTTTTATTTGAATACATATATAAAAAGCAGATACCTGATAGGTACTACTCAGCAGGTTTACTACATGATTTAGGCAAGGTTGTATTTTATAAGATGTTTGAATTTAAATATGAAAAGTTAATAAGTTTAAAAGTTCAAAATGCGGAAACTTCTCTTTCAGCTTGTGAAAGAAATGTGTTTAATTTCACTCATGAAGAATTAGGAGCAACTATTTTAAGTCATTGGGAATTGCCTTCAGCAATAGTAGAAGTGGCGTTATATCATCATTGCCCAGAAAAAGGTACTAAGCATCATAGGGATATTTTATCTATAGTTCATCTAGCCGATTACTATTCTTGGAAGCAACTTGATGATAAATATTTACCAGAACTTAAACAGCAAACCTTCGAATATCTTGGAGTGGAACAAAAGGATATAGAAGAGTTGCTAAAAGATATTAATAATATTGTACTTTAAACTCACTTCCATAGGACCATAAAATATCAAGACGATCAATTTTATGGCCCTATGAAATTTTTTTAAGGTTTTTACTGACTAGCCAACCAACCTAGTTTCCAAATACCATTTTTATCTTTTTCCATTCTATACCAACCATTATCCTGAATAAGAATATAGGCTTTTTTATCATCTACTATTCTTTCAAGCATATTACCCTTAAAATTGTGAAATATCGCTAGTTGCTTATCTTCGTTATCTTGAGATACTTTGTCCGTTGCTTGTTCTTGAATAAATTGATTTGCAGTTACTTCCGGAGGTAACTCAATGAGAGCTACCTGCATTTCAATATTTTTATCTTCATTAGCTGTATTGTATAATCTAAAAATATCTAGGGGGGTTAAACCTTTTAAAAGCGCATCATTTTTACTTTTTGAATAGTTTTGATATATATTTTTAAGTTCTTCAGTGATAAAAAGACTTTGACCATTGATTTCCTTACTAGATAGATAAATCTGTGCATCATTTGGAATTATAACTTGATTTTCCAAATTATTATTATTTGAGCTACTAGCATCAATTAACGCCTGCTTTTTTTTGTCAATTGATGAGACTCCTGATTTGTTTTCAGCTTCTACTATTTTGTCGTTAGAGGCATAACTATTTTTCCCATTGGTGAGTAGGATACAACTTAAAACTATTAGTAGTACTAAACCCACAGAAGAGCACTTAATTGATTTTTTATTAAATAGTGAAATCATATTAATCCTCCTTTTCATTTCTGATTTATCTGACAATATCCCTAGTGACCCTGGGATAGATTTCCTTGGTGAAGTTATTTTTAGCAAATGTATTATTGTATAGCCATACATTGATTGTTCTTCAGTATTCATACTTGACATAGCCCTAGCATCGCATGCTATTTCACAATCCTGATGCATTTTATAAAACCCATACCATATAATTGGATTAAACCAGTGCAATATTTTTAAGTATACAAGTATTCCATTTATCACATTATCTTTTCTCTTATAATGTGATAGTTCATGAAGAAATATATGTTTTAATTCATCATCGTTGATTTTTTTTGAAATATCAATAGGTAAGAGTAAATTTGGTCTGAGAAACCCAATTAGTGAAGGACTTGATACTTCATTTGTTAGCAGGATTTGTAGATTGACCTTTATATTAAGTAATGATTTACATTCATTGAGTATTATATTAAGGGGACCAGCGTCCACCTTTATATATTTTCTACTTCTTGTTAAAAGTCTGAAATTAACAAAAATAATATAAAAAGTAAATACAAGAACTCCCATTAACCAAAGTATAGTAAACTTAGTCATTAGGTTATATTTATTGTATAAGTAAGTAATCTGAGTAGCTAAAGGTTTTATAGCACTTTCATTAATTATAATATTTCTATCCAATGTGGTTTCCTTTGGGTTTTCCAATATTCCTTCTTTTATAGGCACTTTATTTTGCACATAATTTGATAGATTCCCTTGATTCATCGATAGTTTTTCAACTGCCGGAGTAACTGCATTAAATATACTTATTGAGCTTACAGGCGTATAGGGAATTAGCAATCTTATAACTAATATAAACCAAATATAATAATGCCAATTTGCACCTTGTCTATTTTTAAAGATTAGTTTTATAAATAGAATTATACCTGTAAGTACACTTGCCGTAGCAGATGAAATTATTATCCAATGAAAAATTACAGTAAGTATAAACATAATATCATCTCCTATCTTTGTTCTTATCAAGAATATGTTTCAGTTCATCTATTTCTTCATTTGATAATGCATGGTCTTCAATTATATTTAATAGCATAAGGTTTAGTGAACCATTATAAACTTTTTTTAGAAAAGTCTTATATTCTTTCTGCGAACATTCTTCTTTTGATATAATTGGATAACATAGGTTAGGGGTTGATCCCTCTTCAATTCTCACTGCTTTCTTATTAACAAGTCTGCTAATTAAAGTATAAATTGTTGTAGCACTCCACTTGGTATGAGGCTTTAATATTTCAACAATTTGACTTGAGGTTAAAGGGGCTTTATCCCATAACACTTTCATTACCTGCCATTCTGCTTCGGAAATTTTAGGACCTTCTTTATTCATTTATTTGCCTCCTCTCTACAGTTGTAGACTACTTTCATTCTACAACTGTAGAGAGGGGATGTCAACACTATTTTGTAACTAATTTACATGAAATCCAAGAAAGCAGTATGGAACTTGATGATCAAGTTCCATACTGCTTAACTTTATATATTAAGTTAATTATTAAAAATAAATTTATCAATTACATGAGCAACACCATGATTTTCATTACTAAGGGTTATATAATTAGCAACTTCTTTTAGCTCAGGAAAAGCATTTTCCATTGCTACGCCAAGACCTGCATACTCAACCATATGAGTGTCGTTACCGGCATCGCCTATACAGATTACTTCTTCTTGTTTAATATTAAGACTTTTAGCTAAAGATTCAACTCCTAAGCCTTTGTTTGCATTTATATTTAAGAATTCAAGAAAGAAAGGCGCACTTCTTACAATAGTATATTTATCATAAAGCTCCTTTGGTAGTTTATCTATAGCTTTTGATAATATTTCAGGTTCGTCTATAAACATGATTTTAATAAGAGAAAAATTCTCTTTCATGTTTGAAGGGTTGTCTATAATTAAAGGTATACTATTCATAGTAGCTTCGTGACTGCTATACTTATTATCTTTAGGAGTAATACATGAGTTTTCGGTTAAGGCATGAATATTAACCTTAAGTTTTTTACTTAATGAAAACAAATAATTCCAATCCTCTAGTTCTAGAATATTATGAGAAATAAATTCTTCATTTTTATTATTTTGAACCACTGCCCCTCCGAAAACTACTGTATAATCATCTTCATTAATTAAATTTAAGTGGGAAAGGTATTTTTTTATACCATTTAAGGGTCTGCCCGTTGCAAGAACTATCTTTACACCAGGCTTTCTTGCCTTTTGTATTGCAGAAAAATTCTCATTAGAAATTGTTTTATCCTCTTTTAAAAGTGTTCCATCCATATCTATAGCAATTAATTTGTACATATTTCCTCCAAACTTATAAAACAGTAAAATATTTAATAATAATCATTATAACATTAAATCGACAAAATAAAACCTCTAAATTATTCTTTCATATGCCTTATTGAAATGAATTCTATAAACTGATATAATTTAGTGTGCTACTAGAAATTGAATATAAAAACTTATTAGTTGATTATAAAGAAAGAGGAGAAGCCATTGTTAAATTTATAATAATCTTTGTTTAAATATATATGGAAAGAGGAGATGCAAGTGTCTGAGTTAATTAGAGAAATAAAAAGAAGGAGAACCTTCGCTATAATATCACATCCTGATGCAGGTAAGACAACACTTACTGAGAAACTATTATTATACGGGGGTGCAATTAGACTTGCAGGTTCTGTTAAAGCTAGAAGAGCAGCAAATTATGCGGTTTCTGATTGGATGGAAATAGAGAAACAGAGAGGTATTTCTGTTACTTCTTCTGTAATGCAGTTTAATTATAATGATTTTTGTATTAATATACTTGATACTCCTGGTCATCAGGATTTCAGTGAAGATACCTATAGAACCTTGATGGCTGCAGATAGTGCTGTAATGGTTATTGACGGAGCAAAAGGAGTTGAGGCTCAAACTAGGAAGCTTTTTAATGTTTGTAGTCTTAGAGAAATACCTATTTTTACCTTTATTAATAAAATGGATAGAGAAGCACGAGATCCTTTTGAATTATTAGAGGAACTAGAAAATGAATTAGGGATTAGATCTTATCCAGTGAACTGGCCAATTGGTTCAGGGTCAGACTTTAGGGGTGTATACGATAGAAAAAAAAGAACAATACAAGTTTTTAATGGTGGTAACCATGGTCAAAACGCAGTAGCTTCTGTTGAAGGAAATGTTGATGATAAGATTTTTGAAGATCTATTAGGGAGTGTTCTTCACAAAAAGCTTATGGAGGACATCGAACTTCTTGATATTGCTGGAGATGAATTTAATTCTGAAAAGGTTAGATTAGGAGAACTTACTCCCGTATTTTTCGGAAGTGCTTTAACTAACTTTGGAGTTGAGCCTTTTTTAGAAGAGTTTTTAACACTTACTTCTCCACCTCTTCCAAGAAAGTCAGATAAAGGCGAAGTGGAGGTATTTAAAGAAGAGTTTTCTGCTTTTGTTTTTAAAATACAAGCCAATATGAACCCCGCACATAGGGACAGAATTGCCTTTATGAGAATTTGTTCTGGAAAGTTTAAAAAGGGTATGGAAGTTTTCCATGTTCAAAATAATAGTAAAATAAGATTAGCGCAACCTCAACAATTTTTAGCCCAAGAAAGAGAAATAATAGAGGAGGCCTACGCAGGAGATATAATAGGTGTATTTGATCCAGGTACTTTCAGTATAGGAGATACCTTGTGTGAGAGTTCAAATAAATTCAAGTTTGAAGGGATACCAACCTTTGCTCCTGAATATTTTGCTAGGGTAAGAACTATGGATACCATGAAGAGAAAACAATTTATTAAGGGTATAATGCAAATATCCCAAGAAGGTGCTATTCAGGTATTTAAAGAACTTTACATTGGAATGGAAGAAATTATTGTTGGTGTAGTTGGAGTACTTCAATTTGAAGTATTAGAATATAGGCTTAAAAGTGAATATAATGTTGAAATTCGTATGGATAGGCTTAATTTTAAATACGTAAGATGGATCGAAAATGATGACATTGATGTAGAAAAGCTTAACATAACAAGTGATTCTAGAATAGTTAAGGATAGTAAGGAAAGAAGCTTATTGCTTTTCCAAAGTGATTGGGCAATTAACTGGGCTTTAGAACACAATAAGGGTCTTGTACTATCGGATATAGGTAAAAGTTAAACTGAAGAAATGAAATATTCAATTTTAAAAAGGGACTATCTTTCAATAAAGATAGTCCCTTTTTAAAATTGAGTTTAAGCTTTATAATATTATGATTATAGTTTTATATAATTTAACATCGTTAGTTAAATAGTCTTTTTTCTTCCAAATATCACATCAATCACAAAAATTATAGCAGCAACTAATAATAAAATATTAATTAGGCTTCCACCGATTCTAAAAATCAAACCAATTAACCAAAACAGAACAACAAAGCCACCTAACCATCTTAGAAAAGCCATGTTTATCACTCCCTGCAAAATATAAATTTTCTTTAATTGTAGTATTCTCCTTAAGGATAACTATTATACTGACCTGTTATTTTACTTCTGCTCCCTTCTCTTCTGAAGATTCCTTAAATTTGAGTTTTTTTGTTTTTATATTATAAATAGTAAATACAATTAAAGGTATAATTATAAAATTAGTAACGCATATGTATGAAAAATAGTTTAATATTTTAAAAAGTAAAAAAATATTTTTTGAAATATAAAGAGAAGGTATAACAACTAACAATGTAATAATATAAGGCATATATTTGGTTAACTTAGTCCAATGTTTTAAAACTTGAAGCATTGAATAAAACACAAGAATATATTTTATGTACCAACCGCCTACTATTTGAAGCATTACATAAAACTCACCGCTTTCAAGGAATCCAAAGTAACTAACTTCCTGAGTTTGAATTAACTTAGGATATGAGATAACTGCTGCCCTGGTCCAGCCAAAGGTTGCAATGATTCCAATCATAGAATATACCTCCATTTGAACAACTAACAGCATACCAATTAGAAGGTCACGCATTAATTTGCTTTTGTTATCAACATCTCTTGCGAAAGGTATTGCTACAAAAATAAAACTATACAATCCTAAGGATTTAATTGTTGTATAGATTACATCTTTACTCAAACCATTAACTAATACTGGAAATAGGTTTTTATAGTGTTTGTAACTACTTGTTAGTATACCTAAATTTATGCCTGCAAATATAATTAGTGTAATTCCTATAGTGGTAATTATAATAACAGAAATTTTACCTTTCCTAACTGAATATAGTGCTGGAACAGTAAGGAATAATACGAAAAACCAGGTAGGGGTACTAAATAGTAGATTAGTATGTAGGGAATTAGCTTCAATACAACTACTTTCAACTAAGGTTAAGTAATATGTAATTAATAAAAGAAGGATTAGGAATTTCCCAAAATGTTTTCCCATGCTACAATAATAAATATCTACAATTGAGAAACAATTCCTATTTTTACAAATTTTAAAGATATAATAGGTGAAAAATAAAATTAAAATTGATGCAATGATTAAACAAATCCAAGTATCTGCATGACCTGTTTGTAGAAGGATTATGGGATAAGTTTTTAGAGAAACTACACAAAGTCCCAGTGCTATAACTATTAGATGTTTAGAAGATATTTTATCCATGCTTTAAAACCTCATTTCTTAAAATATATTAGTATTGTTTACTAATTGATGAATATTATCCACCTAGCTTACAAACACTAAAAAGGGTGATGTGATAATGAATGAAAAATATCTAGAATATGTAAAAGGAAAGTTAGAAGGTAACTTTGACGTTAAGTATAGGGAGCTAAAGGTAAATAAAGGTATAATAAGACTTATCTTTATTGATAATCTTTGCGATTCGAAATTTATTAGTCAATATATTGCGGCCCCTATTATCAAAAGCACAAATATAGTAGATGGAGATACGGTTAAGGAGGAGATATTAGAAGCAAATAGTATTGGAAATGTAAAGTCACAAGACGATGCTTTAATTCACATTCTATCAGGCGATGTAATAATAATTTCGAATTTTTATGAAGAAATTATTTTCTGTGAAGCTAAAGGCTTTGTTAGAAGATCTGTATCTATACCAATAACTGAAAATGTTGTTAAAGGACCAAGGGAGGGTTTTACTGAAGCCTCTGTAGATAATGTTTCAATGATAAGAAGAAAGATTAAAAATCCTGACTTGAAGTTTGAGACAGGATACCTAGGTAAAAAGTCAAATACAGTTGTAGTTATTTCATATATAAAGGGTGTAGTACCCGAGTCATTGGTTAAGTACGTAAAAGCACAGTTAAACTCTGTTGAGGAGGATTTTATTTTAGAAAGTAACTATATTGAAGAAAAAATTCGTTGTAAGAGTACTGCCTTTGACTCAGTAGGATATAGCGAAAAGCCTGATGTTATAGCCTCAAAGCTTTTTGAAGGAAGAGTAGCTATTATTGTAGATGGTACCCCTTTTGTAATGTCAGTTCCTTATTTTTTTATTGAGAATTTTCAAATGCCTGATGATTACTATTTTAATAAATATATATCTAATCTTACAAGGGTTTTTAGATTGATAGGTTTCGCTATAGCTATGTTTTTACCGGGAATATATATTGCATTAACTACTTACCATTTTTCTCTCATTCCACAAGCATTTGTATTTAGGCTTGCAGTTGCAAGGGCTGGAGTCCCCTTTCCGACTATTGTAGAATTAATTGTGATGAGTTTCTTTTTTCAAATACTTAGAGAAGCAGGCGTTAGGTTGCCACAACCAGTAGGGCAAGCTATGAGCATAGTAGGTGCACTGATCTTGGGAGATGCTGCTGTTGGAGCAGGGCTAGCCTCACAAGGTACATTAATAATTGTGGCCTTGAGTTCAATTTCTTCATTTTTGGTTTCAAAACTCTATGGCGCAATTACCATTTGGTCATTGGTAATTACTTTATTTTCAGCAACACTTGGCCTACCAGGTTTTTATATTGGTTTCTTTGTGTTAGTTTCTCATTTAGGTGGGTTGAATAGCTGTGGGTATGCCTATTTATTTCCCGTAGGGACTTCTAAAAGTTTTAAATATAAGGATCTTTTGTCCAGAGGATATTTGAATGAAATATCTAATACGATCTTTGATAAGGGTGAGAAATAATGAAAAAAAAAATAATGTGTATTTTACTATTAGTTATATTTTTATCAACGGGATGTTTTAGTTACTCAGATATTGACAAGGTTATGTTTGTTACAGCTATAGTAGTTGATGTAGACCCTAATAATGAAGTGCTTTTATATCTTGAAAGTTTTATGCCCTTTAGAAGTGCTTCTAAGGATTCTGCTAAAGGAGAAAGGATTGTTTTTAAGGGTACAGGTAAAACTGTTTATGAGGTAATGAAGGACTTAAACTTATCCTCAAGTTATCAGTTTAATTATACACAGAATAGAGTCATAATTTTTACTCAAAAGGCTACAGAATTTGGTATAGAAAATTATATAGACACTTTTCAAAGACAACAAGAATTACTTATTAGGCCTTACGTTTTAGTATATAAAGGAGATCCAAATAAATTATTGCAAATGCAACTTAAGGAAGAAGAGTATATTGGGATATTTTTAAATCGATTAATTGAGAATCAAAAAAATTCATCGAGAACAGTACAGGTAAATTTAAATAAGTTTCTTGCTAGAAGGACTTTAGGAAGTAAAACTAATGTGGTAACACTAGTTGATATGAGTAAGGATGAACTTGAACCTAAACTTGAGGCTAATGGTGGAAGTATACTTAAAAATGATAAGTATGTGGGTGATATAAAAAAACAAGATGGTGAGAAATATAACTTTTTAATGGATAATGTTAAGGAAGGTACCTTAGAGCCAGCAAATCCTGTAGTTTCTGAGAAGTTTATTACCTTAAATATTTTAAGTAATAAAACTAGTACTTTTATGGAGTATGATGGTAAAAAGATTCATCTAAAGAAGGTTATCCATACAAAGGTGGCAATTGCTGATATTCAAAAGGGTTTAATTCTAAATAAAGATAACTTATCTAAACTAAAAAGTAATTCGGAGGAGAATATTAAAAAGCTTTGTACTGACTTCTTTAATGATTTTAAAAAACAGAAACTAGATATTTTTGAGGTGGAAGAAGAATTTAATAGGCGATATCCTAAAGAAAAAATTAATAATATAATGGATGTAACAGAATTAGACATACAGGTTAATGTTGCTATTGATGATAGTATTAAAATGACGGATTTTAGATGATAATTACACACTTTCTCTATAAATAAAATTTATATTTATAATAATTTGTAAAATAAAGAGGATTTTTTATAGTAGTATAGAATATATATGTACTATGTTCTTTATAAAAAATTATAGTTAATATTAAGGGGAAAGTGATGTACGTGAATAGTGATCAAGTAATCTTAGAGGATTACTATAGCCTAAAAAAGGAATTCGAAGATTATCAAAACCTAGCTGAAAAGACTATTGAGAATTTAAATATAAGGAATATTGAGCTTGAGAAGAGATTAGATTCAATAACTAATATTGTTGAGGTTAGTAAATATATTAATTCTTACATTAGTGATGATAATTTAATACCCATGATAAATGATATGATACTTGGAATATTAGGTGTAACTTATTCATCTATTTATTTGAACGAAACGGACAATTTAATTGTTAAAGCTTCAAATTTAAATAATGATTTTAAAGATTTTTTGCAGGAAGACATTTATAATGAATTAAAAAACGGTAAACCATTTATAGTTAATTCTAAAGACTCATTATTCGAGAATAACAATGAAAAAGAAAAAATTCATTCTTTAATAGGAGTACCAATTACACTAAGGGATAAATTTATGGGATATATAATTGTTGAACACACACTATGTGATTTTTTCAATTATGAACATATTAAATTTATATCTGCTATTGCAAATCAAATTGGAATTGCTTTAGAAAATAATTTTTTATATACAAAAATTAAAGAGTCCTCTATAAGAGACCCTCTTTTAGGGATTTACAATAGGAAGTATTTTTTTAATTCTGTTGAAGATATTATAGTTAAAAATACGCGTAGAAAATTTGCAGTTGTTATGGTAGATTTTGATGATTTTAAAAAAGTAAATGATGTATTTGGTCATCAATATGGAGATGAGGTACTTATTCAGACTACAAAATTGATTTCAAACTTCCTTAGACCTTTCGATATACTTGCTAGGTATGGAGGAGAAGAGCTAATAATATATATTAATGATTGTAATGATTTTCAAGAAGTTTTTGATCGCATCGATGCTATAAGAATAAAAATCAGTGAAAATCAAGTTAAATTTAAGGAAATTAACAAAGGTATTACAGCTAGCTTTGGATTAAGTTTCTATCCTATAAATGGAAGCACACTTCAAAATGTTATTAGTATTGCAGATAATATGTTATATGAAGCCAAAAAATCTGGCAAGAATAAAGTTTCAATGCACTTATGATATTATATGGAGTTGGTAAATAGTTTCCAATAAGTTCATAAATTTATCTAAAGTGTGTTATTGAAAAAATATTCTGAATATTATATAATATCAGTATGCTTTATATATAAGAGCAAATAATTTTAAAAAATTTTTTGAAGGGGTGTTTCTCATGATTCAAGTTTTTTTTAATAACAGAGGTTCTGGAAAAACCAAGGATTTAATTAATTTAGCAAATGAAAAAGCTAGTTGCTGTAAGGGAAATGTTGTTTTCATTGACGATGATGAAAGGCCAATATTAGAATTAGACAGAAAAATTAGATTTATATCAACAAGAAATTTTAGGTTAGACGACTATAATGGTTTTTATGGGTTTTTGTGCGGCATTTTATCGGAGGATTATGATATCGATACCATTTGTATAGATGGGTTATCTAACATAATACCTATGAATATTGAAGATGCGGCACATTTGTTTTCTGGTTTAGAAAATTTAACTAAAGAAAGAGACATTCAGCTTTATATAAATATAAACTCTGAAAATAAGCCTGCACCTGAGTTTATTAAAAAATACGTTGCATAAAATAAGAGAAAAATAGAATATTGTAACATTAAAAAATGCACTGTAAATGCAATTTAAATTTGCTTTATACAGTGTATTTTTTTTATTAGAATTTAGAAGAGAATTGAATAAGTGAAATGATAAGTTCCACTGCTATTAAAAGTATTACCATAATTTCTAATCTTGTGCCTCTTTTTTCATGAGTAAGGGAGGTGAATACATCTGTAATATCTTGTAAGACTTCTGTCTTGTTTGTTATCTTTTTATATCTATCATTTAGTTCGAATAGAGATATGATTTGTTCATAAAAAGTCTCTATATTTTCATTATTCCATGCAGAACGTGGTTTATCTAAAAGCATTAAATAAGAGATTGTATTATATTTAAATCTTAATACCTTTGCTGAAGTTTTGGCAATTTCCCTATCAGACATATTAAATTTTCCTGTATCAAGATAATTTATTATATCTTCAATATTATCTAAAAGCTTATCTGTATCGGTTTCTATCTTCTTTAGTGAGGTTGATTTTGCCAACACTAAAGGAAGTATATCTAGATAGTAGTCATGATATTCATGAGAAGTCATTAAATCATTATATAGTGCATATTCATATTTTTCGTCAACTTCTATTTTGTATTCATCAATATAATCGTTAGGGGTATTGTTTTTAAGTGTAGGATCTATATTTTTAATATAATTTATAACATCCATAATTTCGTGATATTCTAAATTTATAAAAACTAATGATCCGAAATGATAAAGATATACCCATTTATCTTCTCCCCCTTGCAAAATACCATTTAAAGTTGCATCGTGAAGTATTAATGGATCCATCCATTTAAACTTGCTATTAATTCCAAAGTGACCTGCAATTGTGTTTAAATTCATTTCGTTACACAAAACTAATGACTTTAAAGTCCAACTCTGCATTATAAAACATCCTTTCAAAACAAAGAGATAATTCTCTATATACCAATTCTAACATAAAATACTATAGCTTTACAATCTGCACTTAGCAATGATAGGCTGTAAAGCTTTAAGTATCATAGTAACAAAGGTGTAATTTTATTTTTTTAATTGAAATAATATGTTGATAAATAGTAGATTTATTTATATACTAAAACATAGAATGTTTACTTAGGAGGTATTAATATGGCAAACGTATTTAATATATTACAAGAACGCGGATACATAAAGCAATTAACACATGAGAAAGAAATTAAGGAATTATTTGAGAAAGAGAAGGTAACTTTTTATATAGGCTTTGATCCTACAGCTGATAGCTTACATGTTGGACATTTTCTTCAACTAATGGTAATGGCACATATGCAAAAGGAAGGACATATTCCTATAGCCCTTATAGGGGGAGGAACAGCCGTAATTGGAGATCCTACTGGTAAGTCGGATATGAGAAAAATGTTAACTACAGAAGAGATCCAGCATAATTCTGAGTGTTTTAAAGCACAGATGTCAAAGTTCATCGATTTTAGTGACGGTAAAGCAATAATGGCTAATAATGCGGATTGGCTTTTGAAATTGAATTATGTTGAGTTTATTAGAGAAATTGGGGTTCACTTTTCTGTAAATAGAATGCTCGCTGCTGAATGCTTTAAACAAAGACTGGAGAAAGGATTATCTTTCTTAGAGTTTAACTATATGCTAATGCAAGGGTATGATTTTTTAGAATTAAATAGAAGATACAAGTGTTCTATAGAATTAGGTGGAGATGATCAGTGGTCTAATATTATTGCAGGGGTAGATTTAATTAGAAAAAAAGAAGAGAAATCAGCCTTTGGAATGACCTTTACCCTATTAACCACAAGCGAAGGTAAAAAAATGGGTAAAACTGAAGGTGGGGCGGTTTGGCTAGATGCTAGCAAAACAAGTCCTTATGATTTTTACCAGTACTGGAGAAATGTAAATGATGCTGATGTAGAAAGGTGTTTATCCCTGTTAACCTTTTTACCAATGGAAGAGGTAAGAACTTTAAGTGCATTCCGTGATGAAAAAATAAATGAAGCTAAAAAGGTACTTGCCTTTGAAGTAACAAAACTTATACATGGCGAAGTAGAGGCAACAAAGGCGAAGGTATCCGCTGAAGCCTTATTTGGTACTGGCGGAGATATGAGCAATGTTCCTACAGTAAAAATACCAAATACTATGATTGGAAATAACTTGCTAGATATTTTAGCATATACTAAGATTGTACCATCTAAAGCAGAGGGTAGAAGGCTAATACAACAAGGTGGACTTATGATTAATGATGATAAAATTACTGATATAAGCGCTATAATTAATCAGTCAGATTTTAAAGATGGAAGTATACTTTTAAGAAAAGGTAAAAAAGGTTATTTTAAAGTTGAGGTTGAATAAGGGAGTTCAAATAAAATAAGAAGATGGCTTATTATTTTTTGAAGGTTTCTAAGCATTTTCAAATTAATAAAAAATTAACCTATTGATAAGGCTATCAATAGGTTAATTTTTTATTAAAACTCTCGATAATAAAGTATATATATAATTTTTTTTGCCAGGGGTGATTGCATGCCAGGAATAAATAATATAAGTAATGTGAATAATTTAGATTCCAAAAGAGTTGTAAGTAAACTATCTTTTCAAGTTGGAGAAGTTTTTCAAGGTAGGATAGTTGAAGTAGAAAGAGAAGCAAATAACATAGTATTGAAAACCAAAGATGGGTGGCAATTTACTGCTAATGCGAAGATCCCTCTTGAGAATTTGCCTAAAGGATTAGTCCGGTTTAAAGTAGTGGGTTATGAAGAGGGGAAACTTCAATTAGAAATATTACCCGATGAAGAAAATGGTACCAATGTTCCAGAAAAGTCCATCCAAACAATATTAAAACAGCAAAATCTATCTTCTAATAAAGCTGATTTTGAAATGCTAAAAAGTATGGTAAGTCATAATATACCACTAACAAAAGAAAATATTTCCTCTGTGAAAGTCATAATTGATTTTAAAGAAAAAATATCAGCCAATATAGAAGAGGAAGATAATTTTATAAGTAAATATTTACAGAGTAAAGGAATTGATATAAATAGCCTACAAGGCAAAAATATAAATCAGTTACTTAAAGGCTTTTTTAGTGAACTTAAGAAGGTATCAGTAGAAGATTTAGTTACACTTAAGGAAAATGGAATAGATATTACAGAAGATAATTTAAAAAGTTTTAATAAGGTTTTTAAAGAAGACATTGGATTATATAAGGAAATAACTCAGCATATAAAAGAAGAAGGTTTAATAGGTAATAAGACAATTTACAGTAGTATTAATGGTGAAGAGAGCCTAGTAAAGCCTAAAAGTGAAGCTGAGATAATAAAACAATACTTAGATAGTGAAAATATTACTCCCAACAGTGGCAAAGGTAAAGAAATAAATAATGGCACAAAAGAGTTTTTTGATGTAATAAAAAAAGAGCCTGATAAAGAAATATTTGCAAAATTTCAACTTGATTCTTTTAAAGAAACCATCAAGGCTATTTTGATAGGAAATGATATTTCTGTAACAAAGGAAAATGTTTCCCTTGTAAAAACTATTATTGAATTAAAAGAAGAAATCTTAGGTGAACCTAAAAATGAAACTGAGATAATAAAAAAATACTTAGATAGCAAAAATATTACTGAAGGCAGTGGGAAAGGTAAAGAAATAAATAATAGCTTAAAAGAGTTTCTTGATGTAATAAAAAAAGAGCCGGTTAAAGAAATATTAGCAAAACTTCAACTTAAATCTGAATCTGAAACAGAAATCGGCAATATAAAAAGTTTTAATAAACAATTCAAAGAAGATTTGCCTGTTTTTAAAGAAATAATTAAAACTATTTTGAATGAAAATAATCTAAATAAAAGTGTAGAGAATTCTAATAATTATGCTAAAATAGATAACTCAACTCCAAAAGAGAATATAGAGCATAAAGTAATACAAAATATTATTGAAAATGACATTCCATTAACTAAGGAAAATGTTTCGATTGTAAAAACTATAATTGAATTAAAGGAAGAAATTTTATCGCAACCTAAAAATGAAAATGAGTTAATCAAGCAATACTTAAATAGTAAGGATATTCCAGAAGACAGTGAAAAGGGTAAGGCTTTAAGTGATGGTATAAAAGAACTTTTTAATCAAATAAAAAAAGAACCTATTAAAGAAGTTTTAGCTCAGATTCAATCAAGTACAGATGAAAAAGCCTTTGGTAAACAATTTAAAGAAGATTTACCGATTTTTAAAGAGCTTCTAAAAAATATTTTCAAGGGTAATGATGTAAACAAAGGTGTGGAAAATATTAAAAATAATCAACTTGCAGAAGATGTTAAGACACAGATAGCACAAAAAACTGATTTTATGAAGGATATAATTAAGGGTATCAGTGAGGGCGATTGGTCCCAAATGAAAAACAGCATTAATAATATAAAAGTGTTTAATACTGTAAGCAATCAATACTATTATATGGATGTACCTGTTAATGTTGATCAAAGGCAATACGAGTGCAAGTTATTAATCAAGGACGATAGAAAAAAAGGTAAGAAAATTGATTCTAAAAATGTTAAAATGTTTGTAAGTGTAAAAACAATAAATATGGGTAAAGTAGATGCATATATTAAAGTTTCGGATAGAAATGTTGATATTGATTTAAAATGTAATGAAAATTGGATAAAGGTTCTTGAAAAGGACAATCACAATTTAGTTAGTACTTTAAAAGAAATGAATTATAATGTTATTTTAAAGATTGAAAGTCAAACTCATGAGGCTAATATTGTAACTACAAGGGAATTTTTTCAAGATAATGCCATTGGAAGTATAAACGTTATGGTATAAAATCATAAGGGTGTGTGGAAATGAAAAATCAGAAGAAAGCAATTGCTTTAAGGTACGATGATAATTACGATGCGCCCATAGTAACAGCAGCTGGTATGGGTAAAGTGGCAGATAAAATAATTGAAAAAGCTAAAGAAAATCAGGTTCCAATTGTAGTTAACGAGGAAATGGCAAACCTATTAAACAATGTTGATGTAGGGGATTCTATTCCACAGGAATTATATGGTGCAATTGCTGAAATAATAGCTTTTGTTATGAATGTAGATAAAAAATTAGATAGAAGGTGAAGTTTTTGGCTTTGTATGCCATATCAGATTTACATCTTGCTTTAAGCGGCGATAAACCTATGGATGTATTTGGTGATCGTTGGTTTAAACATGATGAAAATATAAAAAATCATTGGATGGACATTATAAAAGAGGAAGATACAGTTTTAATTGCAGGAGATATATCTTGGTCTATTAACATTGAGGAAGGTTTGACTGATCTAAATTGGATTCACGAACTTCCAGGGCAGAAAATATTAATTAGAGGTAACCATGATTATTGGTGGAATAGTATTACAAAATTAAATAAAATGTATTCAGATATGCACTTTATTCAAAACAATCATTTTATATATAAGGATTACGCTATATGTGGTACTCGAGGATGGATATGTCCTTTTTCAGATGCATTTACTGAAAGGGATGAAAAAATATATCAACGAGAATTAATTAGGCTTAGGTTGTCTTTAGATACAGCAAGAGTGAAAGGATTTGAAAAATTTATTGTCATGCTTCATTATCCCCCTACAAATGATAAATTTCAGGATTCAGGATTTATTGATATTTTAAGAGAATTTAAAGTGGAAAAAGTAATATATGGACATTTACATGGAAGTTTTCAATCAAGGGTCACAGAAGATTCTTCTGATGGAATAGAGTATTTATTAACTTCCTGTGACTTTTTGAACTTTTATCCACTCTTAATCGACACAAATAAAAGAAAGTAAAGAAATATATCTTTACTTTCTTTATTTGCTAAAAAACCTTGAGAAGAATCCTTTTTTTTCACGGGTAGTGTTTTCTTCTTCTTCTTCCGCTTCTTCCTGAGCTCTTTTATTGTTTTGTTCAACTTCTTTTATGAAATCCTTTTGTGTTCTAGCCATTTCCTTAATCTTTTGATCAATATTACGGCCACTTATTACTTTACTAAACCAAATATTTGCATTTTCAGAATCACCTACACGTCTATATAGTTCTCCTATTAGATACATTAATGTAGAATCGTCCATTCCATAGAGTGGGGTGGCTTCATTAATAAAGGCATCATTAAAGCCTTCTATTGCCTCAGTGAGAAAAACAAGTTCAGTATCTTTATCCTCATTAAGCCTATACATCCATGCTATTTTCAGACAATTCATAGCTTTCCTACTAGAAGCAGCTTCCATAATAACTGAGTTATAGAGAGCTAATTTATATCGCTCAATAGCAATGTTTACGTCAAAAACTTCAGGATAAGATTTGCCCTGCCATTTTGAAGTTATTTTTGTTGAGATTAAAGCCTTTTGATATTCTTTTATTTTATTGAAATCCACTTTCATGCTAGAATAACCGCAATTGTTACAAATCCAAACATCATAAAAATAAGGGTTTACTATATCATATTTTATATAAAAATCCCCATCTTTTTTTTGAACTCTTGGAGAAGCACTTTTAACCATTCTTACTTTAAACGTACTCTCACAAACTGGACATTTAACCTCTTTATCGTAAATATGAATCTTTTCCTTTTCAATTTGAGAAAGTACTATTTTTGCAGTATCAGCCTCCTCAACCTTTTCGTCAGCTTTTTTAAAAACACCAATATTATTAATATTATCTATGCCAAGGTCTTCTAACCCCGCAAATAAGTTTTTATCCATATGACCATCTCCTAATAAAAATAAGAATACACTTTATTATAGCAAAAAAATCGCAACAGTGGTATTGTATTAGAAGAATATTTTTTTTATTTTAATTTGAGAGGTGAATTTTATGCCTATAAAGGAATGGAAAGCTTTTTTAATACCTTATGAACAAGCAGTTGAAGAATTAAAGGTTAAATTCAGGAGCATAAGAAGAGAATATAGGAGAGAAAATGAATATTCTCCTATAGAATTTGTTACCGGAAGGGTTAAGGAAATTTCTAGTATGCTTGAAAAAGCCAACAAATTTAGTATTCCTTTCGAACGAATATCCTTCGAAATGGAAGATATAGCAGGTATAAGGATAATGTGTCAATTTGTTGATGATATTGAACGAGTGGTTTATTTAATAAGAAACAGAAAAGATATGGAAATAGTTTATGAAAAGGATTATATAGAGGATGTTAAGGACAGTGGGTACAGGAGTTATCATATGATTATAAAATATCCTGTTAATATGGCAGAGGGTCAAGTGGAGATATTAGCAGAACTCCAGATTAGGACTTTAGCTATGAACTTTTGGGCCACGGTGGAGCATTCTTTAAATTATAAATACAAACATGATATACCAGAGGATATTAAGCAGAAATTAAAAGCAGCTGGGGATTCGGCTTTTCAACTTGACCAACAAATGCTGGAGATAAAGGATGAGATAAAGGATGCTCAAAAGTTATTTGAAGTTAAGTCTAGTTTGGTTTCGGATATTATGAACAATATCCTAACTCTGTCTTCAATAGATAAGAATACTGAAGCAACAAGATTTAGAGTGAAACTTAATCAATTAATTGAAAAAAGTGATATTTTTGAATTAAACGAACTTTTAAAAGCTACAAAGAAGAGTTTAGCAAGAGGTTAATTAAAGGGACTATCTCAAATTAAAAATTGTTTTGAGATAGTCCCTTTTGTATACTTATTTTACAACTATATTAACCAATCTTCCTTTAATTACAATTACCTTTAAGATTGTTTTTCCGTTTATTGCAGTGATTATATCATCTGTTTCTAAAGCGGAGGTTTTAATAATTTCTTCAGTGGAATCAGAAGCAACATATATTCTGGATTTTATCTTTCCATTAACTTGAATGGCAATTTCAACTTCATCTTTAATTAAAGCGCTAGGATTAAAAGTTGGCCATTTTTCATTAAAGATTGAATAGGATAATCCTAGTAGACTCCATTGCTCTTCTGCAAAATGTGGAGCAAAGGGAGCGAGAAGTTTTAAAAAGTCTATAATGGTCTCTTTTAACACCTCTGTATTTACAATATCTGCTGTGTTGTATTTAGAAAGTGCATTAGTGAATTCCATAAGTCTAGCAATAGAAGTATTAAATTGAAGAATTTCTGCATCTTCACTGACACCTTTAATTGCAAAATGCTTACTGTAAATTAACTCTTTTTCTTCTTTATCAATAGTAGTTTTACCCTTTGAGGAATTAGTTATTTTTTCTCTGCTTGAGTCTAAGGCTCGCTCAACTCTATCTACAAATTTAGCGATAGATTTAATTCCATCATCGTTCCATGCTCCGCCTTCTGTGTATCCAAATCCAAACATAAGGTACATTCTAAAGACATCTGAACCAAATTGTTTAATATATTCGTCTGGAGCAATGGTATTTCCCTTTGATTTACTCATTTTTAGTCCATCAGGTCCTAAAATCAAACCTTGATGTGTCAAGGAAAGGAAGGGTTCATCAAAATTTAGGTAGCCCATATCTCTAAGAGCCTTGGTAACAAACCTAGCATAAAGTAAGTGCATGCAGGCATGTTCAGGACCGCCTACATACTTATCTACAGGAAGCATCTTATTGATTAATTCAGGGTCAAAAGCTTTTTCACTATTCTTACTATCTACGTACCTTAAGTAATACCAAGAAGAGCAAACAAAGGTATCTAAAGTATCCGCTTCTCTTGTGGCTTTACCACCACACTTTGGACATGTTGTATGCATAAATTCCTCTGACCTAGCTAGTGGAGATTTACCATCAGGTGAAAATTCCACGTCATAAGGTAAGGTTACAGGAAGGTTCTCTTCTTTAACGGCAACCTCACCACATTTCTCGCAATATACAATTGGAATAGGAGATCCCCAATATCTTTGTCTAGAAACCAGCCAATCTCTCAATCTATAATTTATTTTTTCTCTACCTAAATTTGCAGAAGCTAACTTTTTAACCATTGCTACTTTTGCATCCTTAGTAGTAAGTCCACTAAATTCCTCACTGTTAACTAAACTTCCATATTCTGTGAAGGGAAGATTTTCACCACCTAAGATAACTCTTTCAATGGAAAGTCCAAATTTTTTTGCAAAAGCGTAATCCCTATCATCGTGAGCGGGTACAGCCATTACTGCGCCAGTTCCATAAGTATTTAACACATAATCTGCGATCCAAATTGGAACCTTTCTGTTGTTAATGGGATTAATAGCATAAGAACCAGTGAAGACTCCAGTTTTTTCTCTTGTAATGGACTGTCTCTCTATATCAGTTTGTTTCTTTGCAATGTCCTTATAAGCCTCTACAGCCTCTTTATACTCATCTTTAGTCAATATATCAACTAAGCTGTTTTCAGGTGCAAGAACAACGTAAGATACTCCAAAAAGGGTATCCACTCTTGTGGTGAAAACACTAAAGTCAATTTCAGAAGCATCTACCTTGAAGGTTACTTCAGCACCAGTAGAT
>JACMJL010000265.1 GCA_014380625.1 Clostridiaceae bacterium | reverse complement strand
TTAAAAGTATCTATTCAATTTTGCGAAAGTTAAATCATCTCTTTACTCCATAATATCCTTTATCAGTTGTTTTTAATAGTAATTTAAAATACATAATATAATTTGCACAGTAGTGTTTGAAGCCGTTTTTTTAAACACTACTTTTTCTGTATGTATAAAAGTTGTATTTTTGTAAATAATAATTTTTACCTTAGAAAGTAGCAAAAGATAGGCTCTTAAAATCTACATTTTATTAACTCGAAAATAGAATTTTCATTATTATCGATGGCCGAATAGCCATGAATGTTAGGAGGTGAAATAATTTTGCATCCTTTACAATTTATTTTAGGTATGGCAATCTTTAGCGTAGTAGTTAAGCTAAAGAAGCCTCTTCGTAAAGTTGCAGTAGTCACTACAAGCCAGATAATGAACGTAGTTGACACTGTCAAGACATCTGCATACACTTTAAAAGAGGAGATGGAAGATGTGGTTGCTGAAGCACAATATGAAAACATGCAGAAGAAAATGAATATGGAAGACGAGAGTAGAAAAATGAATGAAAACGAATAAGGAGGGAAAATAGCATGGCTTTTCTAAAAATACTACTATTAGGTGCTGTATTATACTTTAGTTCTACCCTCATTGGCATGATTAATGCTTTTTAAATCAGGGAGGAATATGATTGTACTATGCAAATTACGAAGAAAATATGTTTGTACTTCCAGGAAGGCTAAGAATTTACATCAAAGGACTGAATGGAAATTCTAAGCTTGCTGAAAATATTATTAGGGGATTATTAATTGCAAATGGAATAAAGAAAGTTTTAGCCAATCAATATACTGGAAAAGTGCTAGTCACTTTTAATGAAGAGTGTATCAATATTTTAAACATTAAGAAATTAATATTTGATGCAGTAACAAGGAACGAGCATGATGAGGCTTATTTACCAGCAGAAAAAGGTATTACAGCTCTAAAACAGCGTAAACTTACCACTGCAGCTTTATTAGAAAAACCAAAATACATGGCTGGAAGTATATTCTTTCCTAAAAGTAAGTCTCATCAAATTCAGAATAATACAAATTTGATTTACAAAATTGCTCCACTTATTTTTACCGTAGCTTCAATTTACTTTGCAATATCGGGGAAATTTTTGGCAGCATTATCTGTTATTGTGCTCATTTCCACGTACACAATTTATCCTATATCTTTACTTTCTTTAAGGGCAGCGGCTAGAAATGCATTATCACGAGGTATTACAATTAATAACCCTGCCGCATTAGAAATAGTTAAAAATGTAGACACAATTGTATTTGAAAATATTGATGTACTAGTTAGGGATAATTATAGTGTTTCTAAGATTATCCCAACTGGGGTGGTTAGTGAAAAAAGGGTATTGATGCTTGCTGCAGCTTGCGCAAATAAAAATGAAAATCCTATGGCTGCAGCATTTCTAAAAGAAGCAGTGATTAGAAACATAAATCCCTTATCAGCTTCCAATATTCATTTTAGTTCACATAATGAAATATCCTTCATTGTGAATGGGAAAGAAGTCATTATTGGCAATAAAAATCAATTTGAAGCAAGAGATATATTCACAGGAAGCCATTTCGAAGATGAAAAAAAAATGTTGAATTTAGGTCAATACCCAGTTTACGTGGCATATGACAATAAAAATATTGGAATTATTGGTTTACAGTTTGACTTAGGTCAAAGATGCATATCTGCCATTGAAGCTATACGAGAAACTGGAATTGAACACATAGAAATATTTTCTCACCATGAGGAAATTATGGTGAGAAATATAGCTTATGAATTGGGAATTGAACACTATTACGCAAATTTGCAGTTTGAAGAAAAGAAAGCTAGAATTTCTAATTTAAAGAAACAAGGAAGATTCATAGCTTTAATTTGTGACGCCATATCTAACGGTGAGCACAATCATAGCCCAGCTATCGGTATGGTTATTTTAAATTCAGATGGCATATCTGTAGATAATTATTGGGACTATGTAATTACAAATGGTGATTTGAATTCAATTTCCAAAATAATTACCTTAGAAAAATATACAAGTGAAGTGATTATGCAAAATTATATTTTCTCACTAGGATTTGACACTATTACCTTATTGCTGCTACTTACAAACTCAATAACTCCCTATTGGGCGCTGGTTTACAAATTGGTAAGTAGCGTTATTGTTATAGTAAATGCAAATAAACCTGAAAAATTTATGCATAAACAAGTGAAAAGTAAATATATGCACCTAATAGAGCTGGGGGACAATATTTAGGCAAAGTTGTACGAATAAGGATAGTAAAGAAGCAATAAGGTAGCATAATAATCTTAATTTTAAAACAATATATTGGTTTAAGTAGGTGTTTATATTGGAGAATGGTAATGAATTCAAAGAAGAATTTGATAAATGTTTTGAAGCCTTTCAAAAATTAGTCACACATAGTTTCGAAAAAATGCAAAATGACCCACACAAAAAAGATGAAGTTATTGATTTATGGAAGACTTATATTTTGAAATTTAAAGTTTTTACGTATAAAACCAGTGAAATGTATAACAATAAAGATGTATTTAAAGCCATTACAAAAGCATTAATGTTTGGTAAAAAAACAGGAGGAATTTAAAATGATAAGTATTAAGGATATTGTAAAACCAATGATGGGCTCCCAGAGTCTTCTTTTAGGAATGGGAGTGGCAGCAGTAGGGTACATGTTGGCCCCTCAATTGAAGAAATCAATGAGGCCAATGGCTGTTAAAGGCACTCAGGGAGTTATGTCTCTTGGGGATATGACAAAAAGAATGTATGATGATAGCAAGGAGAAAATTACTAGTTTTATGGGTGAAAGGTCAAGCGAAATTCAAGATAACTTAAAATATGCTACAGAAGAGTCGCATATATCTTCAAACTTTTTGAAAGAACTTGTAGAAGAAAGAAATGTGTCAAATAAAATTATGCAAGAATTAAAAAACTCAATTGTTAATCTTAGCGAAGAAATAGCTCAATTGAGAAAAGCAGATACTGTTCAAGGAAGCTAAGCTACCCCAAAGCCCCCTGTAATACTTTTGTTAAAAGTTTTACAGGGGGCTTTTTGCATCAGGATTTTATTGACCTAAAGTTTAATAGTAATGTCTATTTTATATTTCGGTGTCTTTCATTATTGTTTTGAAATTTGTATTCTCTTTGTGGGCTAAGATATTCTATTCTTTTA
>JACMJL010000264.1 GCA_014380625.1 Clostridiaceae bacterium | reverse complement strand
GTAAATTCAACCTTAAATAAAACAGCCATTGGAAAGAGTTTGGCAAAGACTATGAAAAAAGTAAAAGGGAGTATTAAACAATTTGTAGTTCCTGGAATGCTTTTTGAAGATATGGGATTAAAATATATGGGACCAATAGATGGGCATAACATTAAAGAATTGAGTAAGGTATTTAAGTTGGCACAAAATATAAATGAGCCAGTTATAATTCACATTGTAACTACTAAAGGAAAAGGATACGATTATGCTGAGAAAAATCCACATAAGTTTCATAGCCTTGGACCCTTTGACTGTGATAGCGGAGAAGTTGACGCGGTAGGGGGAATGACTTATTCAAGAGCTTTTGGAGAAGAACTAATAAGCATAGCAGGGGAAGATGAAAGAATTGTAGCAATTACTGCAGCAATGAGAGATGGAACTGGCCTTTCAGAGTTCTCAGGTAAGTTTAAAGATAGATTCTTTGACGTAGGAATAGCAGAACAACACGCTGTAACAATGGCTGCTGGTATGGCTAGTAATGGGTTAAAACCAGTTTTTGCTGTATACTCTACGTTTCTTCAAAGGGCTTATGATCAGATTCTTCACGATGTGTGTTTACAAAAGCTACCAGTGATTTTTGCTATTGATAGAGCTGGTTTAGTTGGAGAAGATGGCGAAACGCATCAAGGTATATTTGATTTATCATTTTTATCTCATATGCCTAACATTACTATTATTAGTCCCAAAGACACCTTAGAACTTAGAGCTATGTTAAGATGGAGCTTTTTTCAAAATGAACCCATAGCTATAAGATATCCTAGAGGTTCAGATGAGATTAATACTCTGTTGCCTCCAATTGATAATATTAAAAAAGGCAAATGGCAGGTAATTTCAAAGGAAGGTAATATCGTAATATTTGCAACAGGTAAAATGGTACAGCGAGCAGTTTTAGTTAAAGAAAAGTTAAATAGAATGGGAATTAAGATTTCTGTTGTAAATGCTTGTTTTATAAAACCTATTGATAAAGAATTAGTTAATGAATTTGTCTTAAATGAATACAGTATTGTTACGCTTGAGGATAATGTTCTTCAGGGTGGTTTTGGATCAATGGTTCTTGAACACGTAAATAAACTTAATAAAGAGGTTAAAATTTTAAATTTAGGGTTTAAAGATAAGTTTATTGAGCAAGGTAAGGTAGATATTCTGTACAAAATGTATGGATTAGATGTTAATGGTATTGTTAGCAGTATTTTGGATATAATTTAAAGCAGGCTAAGAGGAGAAATGTCATGGGAGAACCTAAAGAAAGACTAGATGTATTACTTGTAAAAAAGGGAATGTTTCCTTCTAGAGAAAAAGCAAGGTCAAGTATTATGGCGGGTGAAATATTTGTTGATGGGCAAAGGTCAGATAAATGTGGTGAAAATATAAAAGTTGAAGCAAATGTGGAGTTCAGGGGGGAATCACTTAAATACGTTAGTAGAGGTGGTTTAAAACTTGAAAAAGCTGTAGAAGCATTTGGAGTTAAGTTACTGGATAAAGTATGCCTTGATATTGGCGCATCAACTGGAGGTTTCACAGATTGTATGCTTCAAAGTGGAGCTAAGAAAGTATTTTCAATTGATGTAGGCTATGGCCAGTTTGCTTGGAAACTAAGAGTAGATGAAAGAGTTGTTTGCCTAGAACGCACAAATATAAGGTATGTAACTCCAGATAAAACAGGTGAACTTGCAGATTTCGCAAGTATAGATGTGTCTTTTATATCATTAAGAACCGTTTTACCAGCAGTAATTAACCTTTTAAAGGAAAATGGAGAGATTGTTGCGCTGATTAAGCCGCAATTTGAGGCTGGAAGAGAAAAGGTAGGCAAAAAAGGTGTTGTTAAAGAAAAAACTACGCATATAGAAGTTATTGAAAAGATAACAAATTATATTAAAGAAAAAGGGTTAAATATTTTAAACTTAGGTTTCTCTCCGATTAAGGGCCCAGAAGGGAATATTGAATATTTAGTTTATTTTACAAAAAATTCTCAGCAAGAAAGTGAATATAACCATGAGCATATAAATCAAGTAGTCGATAAAGCTCATGAAAAACTTTAGTGGGTGATTATATGAAAAATATTGGAATTAACATAAATATAAGTAAAGATATTGATGGAAAGATATTGAAATATATTTTAGAAATAATCTATAATGTAATTATCGATTGTAATGTTAAAGTTTTTAAAAAATCTAAGGATTTACAGTATGATGATATAAAAGAGCTGGATTTACTTATTGTTCTTGGAGGCGATGGCACAATTCTAGGTGCTGCAAGAGCATTAGGTAAAAATCAAATTCCAATAATGGGAGTAAATATAGGGAATTTAGGTTTTTTAACTACTGTAGAAAGTTCACGGTTTAAGGTTGCTATTGAGGCTGTGAATCAAGGTAAATTTTTTGTTGAAGAGAGACTTATGCTTAAGTGTAATGTTTTTAAAGATGGAGAAAATAAAAGTTATACTTCATTGAATGATGTTGTAATTTCTAAAGGGACTTTATCAAGAATAATAGAATATGAAATTTTTATAGACGGTAAGAAGTATACGGAATTTGTAGCAGATGGTGTTATAGTGGCTACACCAACTGGTTCAACTGCATATTCTTTGTCTGCTGGCGGACCTATTATATATCCACAGTTAGATGTGCTTTCACTTTCCCCAATTTGTCCTCATTCACTTGGTATGAGGACTATAGTATTAGACAGCAAAAGTGAAATTGTAATAAAACTAATAAGTGAGTGGGAAAGCGCATTTCTCACAGTGGATGGTCAGGAATCAGTTGAATTAAAGGAAAATAGTAATATTTTAATAACTTCCTACCCCTTTAAATGTAAATTAATTAGATTAGAAGGCTATGATTACTTTGATGTTTTAAGAGAAAAAATTATTTGGAGAACCAAAAAGGTTAGAAAGTGAGGAATTATGAAGGTTTCACGTCATGCTAAAATTTTAGAATTAATAAATTCCCGTGAGTTAGATACTCAAGAAGAATTAGCTGAAGAATTAAAAAAAGATGGAATGGATGTGACTCAAGCTACAGTATCTAGAGATATTAAAGAACTGAAATTAATAAAAGTGATGTCTAATAATGGAAAATATAAGTATGCTACTATATCTCCAACTGAAAATTTCTTGTCTAATAAATTAGTTAGTATTTTTGCTCAAACAGTTTTGGGAGTTGAAAATATAGATAATTTTATAATAATAAAAACTATTTCAGGTTCTGCCTCTGCTGCAACTGAAGCAATTGATTCACTGCATTATGACGGAATTGCAGGAACAATAGCTGGAGATAACACG
Source organism: Clostridiaceae bacterium (assembly GCA_014380625.1). Lineage (GTDB taxonomy): Bacteria > Bacillota > Clostridia > Clostridiales > Clostridiaceae > JACMJL01. The sequence goes on along the minus strand of JACMJL010000264.1, from coordinate 3,307 downwards.
GTTTTTATAATAGCAAGGGACGCTTTAAAGGCTCAAGAAGTAGTTCGGAAAATCAAAAAATTACTTAATGAATAAAGGATGGTATTTATGCTTCAACAGATAAATATAATCAATTTTGCACTTATTGAAAATTTAACTATATCCTTTGATAGAGGTTTAAATATACTTACTGGAGAAACTGGGGCTGGTAAGTCTATTTTAATTGATGCTATAAATTATGTTTTAGGCGGTAAATTTAATAAAGAGCTTATTAGAACAGGTGAAAATAGGACTTTCGTAGAAGCAATTTTTTTAATTGAAAATTTTAAAACTAAAGAAGTGTTAAGAAATCTAGATATTGAATTTGATGATATGGTAATAATAAGTAGAGAAACCTTTCAATCAGGAAAAAGTGTTGCGAAGATTAATGGAAAGGCTCTTATTTTGTCTCAAATTAAACAGATAAGTGAAACTTTGATAGATATTCATGGTCAACATGAAAATCAAAACCTATTGGATAGTAGTACTCATATTCAATATTTAGATTATTTCGGAGAAAATGAATATGGTACATTGTTGTATATTTATGCGGAAAATTATAAAAAATTAAGTGAAATTAATTTTAAGATTAATGAAATTCAAGGTAATGAGGGTGAAAGAGAAAAACTTCTTGATTTTTTGAAATATCAACTTGAGGAGATAAGTAATGCTGGCCTTAAAGAAAATGAAGACTCAGAACTTGAAAAACAATATAGGATTATATCAAATTTTGAAAAAATAAATAATGTTTTAGGTAGTGCCTATGAAATTTTATATAATGGCAGCGAAGACGTTTCTTCAATCTTTGATTCAATTGGATCAGTAATAAAAGAACTTAGGTCAATTGAAAGACATGTAGATGTTATAAAAAAAGTAAGTGATTCATTAGAAGAGGCATATTATAGTATAGAAGAAAATATTGAACAAATAAGAAAAACTAAAGAAGATTCATATTACGATGAAGCAGAACTCCAATTTATTAATCAAAGACTTTATGTTATAAATAACTTAAAGAAAAAATATGGTGAGTCAATAGAAGATATAATGCAGTACAAAAACAAAATTTCAATTCAATATGATGAGTTAGTAAATAGTGAAAAAACTATTAATAACCTTTTGTTAGAGAAGTCGGAGCTTGAACTTTTAATGAATGAAAATGCTATTAAAATTCATGCTGCAAGGTTAACAGTTGCAGAAGACCTTGAGAAAAAGATTAAAAATGAATTAAATTATGTAGGTTTAGAAAAAAGTATTTTAAAAATCGAAGTATTAGAAATGAAAACCTTTTTTAATAATGGATTTGATCGCGTACAATTTTGCATCTCTACAAACCTTGGTGAGCCAGTAAAACCTTTAGAGAGAATTGTTTCAGGTGGAGAACTTTCTAGGGTTATGCTCGCTTTAAAAACTGTATTTGTAGACAAGGATAAAATACCTTCAATTATTTTTGATGAAATTGATACGGGGATTAGTGGTAGAATTGCACAATGTGTCGGAGAAAAAATGTTTGCAATCTCTTCAAAGCATCAAGTTTTTTGCATAACGCACTTGCCTCAAATTGCTTGTATGTCGGACGTACATTATTTAATTTCAAAGTATGTTAAAGACAATAAAACTTATACTGAGGTGCATCCAACTACTAATAAGGAAAAAGAACTTGAAATTGCAAGAATGATTGGTGGAGCTGAGGTTACAAAGTTAACCTTAGAAAATTCAAAAGAATTAATTAAAATTGCACATCAAAAAAAAATGGATCTTAAGGCATAACCGAATATGGTTATGCTTTTATTTTTAATTTTCATGTAAGTATTTACTTTAAATCCAGTTATATTAAGCATAATAAAATTATTTAAGGGAAACTTAAACTATGAAAAGTTCATTTAGGAGGTAAAAAGCATGAAGAAAAAAACCAATTTAGTATGCTATATTTTAGCTCCGATTTTGATTTTGTTTTTAAGTCTTTTTTACGAAATATGTAATATACCCAGTACAATTTTTATTAGGGAAGGAGAAAAATTAACTTTTAGCCCTCTAATTAGTAATTCAATATCTAATGTAACGAGTAGTGACAAAGTAAATAAAAATAAACAATTAAATATGAATCTATTAGGAATAGTTAAGTTAAAAACTATACATGTAAATGCTGTTTCCAATAGTATTGAATTAACACCTGGAGGTCAACCAATAGGTGTGAAACTGAATACAAAAGGTGTATTAGTAGTGGCTTTATCAGATATTGACTCCGGAAGTGAAAAAATAACAAGTCCTGCTTCAGTTAATGGAATTCAAATTGGAGATTGTATCATTGAGGTTAATGATAAAATAGCCACAAGTTGTGAAGAAGTTTCTAAATATATAAATAGCAGTAATGGTAAGGAAATTAAGTTGATAATTGACAGAAATGGTGAAAGGTTAATAAAAAAGGTCTTACCTATAAAAAGTTCTGTAGATGATAAATTTAAGATTGGATTATGGATAAGAGATTCTACAGCTGGTGTAGGAACGCTAACCTTCTATGATTCACATACTAATAAATTTGGAGCTCTAGGTCATCCTATAACAGATGTTGACACAGGAACAATATTAAAGGTTAATAGTGGCAACTTAACTCTTTCCTCAATTATTTCTGTTAAAAAAGGTGAAAAAGGTAGTCCCGGTGAATTAAGGGGAATTTTTGTAGATGAAGAATCTCCTATTGGTAGTATTACTAAGAATACTCAGTGTGGAATATTCGGAAATGGAAGTAGTAAACTTATTAATGAGAAATATAATAAGCCAATGAAAATTGCTTTAAGAAATGAAATTAATGAAGGTGCTGCAAAGATTTTAACTACTATAGATGGTGAAAAACCTGAGGCTTATGATATAGTAATTGAAAAGTTGCTTTCACAAGATGTTCCAGGACCTAAAAGTATGATAATAAAAGTAACTGACCCAAGACTTCTTACAAAAACAGGTGGAATAGTTCAAGGAATGAGTGGAAGTCCTATAATACAAAACAACAAAATCGTTGGAGCTGTTACGCACGTTTTGGTAAATAAACCAGATACAGGATATGGGGTATATATAGAATGGATGTTAAAAGATGCAGATATATTGTCACAATAATAAAACTAGTATATTTAAAGTAAAAATAGTAAAATAAGATAGAACAAATAAAGATAGCATAAATTAATTTATGCTATCTTTAAGTACGAATTTATAAATAATGGATTTATTTTACAATAAATTTTAAATTAAAGAAGGAATTATTTTTCTTTTGTCGAATTAATTAATTGTTAGGATATGG
>JACMJL010000005.1 GCA_014380625.1 Clostridiaceae bacterium | reverse complement strand
TTTGAAATTAATAGCTACCATATCTATATGATTAATATTGTATTACTAAAGGTTTCAAAGTTAAATTAATTTTACTCTCTTTTACTTCTATTTCCTTGCCATCAATTAAATTTATATATCTCCCATCTTTTAAATCAACAGGATAAAAACCCATTTTTCTTTCTACATTAAAGATTCCAATTAAATTTTTATGCTCATATTTGTATTGAGCCTCGATAACTCCAATTTTTTTAGACTTTATTATTTCATAATAACCCTGTGCAAAAATCTTATTTTTCTTGATTTGGATAAGTTTCTTTATGAATTCCGAATAACTTTTTTCCTCTGTCCAATTTACCAAATCTTTTTCGAAGAGGTCTGGAAGATTGGCATCTTTAAACTCTTGGCCAGCATATATTAAGGATATACCCTTTTGAAAAAAGGTAAAGGCTGTCCAGTTTACTAGGTCTATTTCACTTGGGAAAAGTTTAGCCGCTCTTGGTTGATCATGATTTTCTAAAAATCTCATTTTTACGTAATTACTTGGATAAATAAATTCCTGAATTCTTTTTGTATTAAGCATTTCTTCAAGTAATATTCTACCATCTAGGTAAGCTTTCAAAGGTTCATAAGTATCATAATCATAAGATATGTCAAAGGCCTCAAAAACTTCACTATCAGAATGAGCTACTACTCCTGCCTTCCGTAAACTTTCAATAAAACTAGGTTCAATTGTTTCTGCCAACATTATAATATCCTTATTGATTTCCTTTAATTCTCTTCTAGCTATATTCCAAAATTCGATAGGTACAAGTGGAGCTACATCACATCTGAAACCGTCTACGCCTACATTAGCCCAGTATTTTAAAGTTTCAATTTGGTAGTCCCAAAACTCCTTTTGTTTTGGATTATTTAAACTGTAATCTAAATCTATTATATCTGACCAATCCCCTACTTTATTTCCAGTGCTTCCATTTGCCTTTTTGTAAAAGTATTCCGGATGTTCTTTGTAGAGAGTTGAATTATGAGAAGTATGGTTGTACACAACATCAATAATCAATTTCATATTCCTTTTATGGGCTTCTTCTATAAGGTCAATAAAATCTTCTAAAGTACCATATGCAGTGTCAACCTTCCTATAGTCTTCTATAGAATAAGGGCAACCTAAAGTCCCTTTCTTATTTGTTTGGCCAACTGGATGTATTGGCAATAACCATAATATTTCTGCCCCTAAATCCTTTATTCTATCTAGGTCACTTATCACAGCTTTGAAAGTTCCTTCCTCACTGTGATTTCTAACATAAATGCTGTACATACATTGATTCCTTAAATTTATTTTCGTGTCCTTTGCCATTTTGTTCACTCCCCTAAAATATTGAGCCCTTAATCCTACTTGGACTATAACTTTCTTACTGAACCTCTACTAATTAATTCTACTGGAAGCATAATTGTTTCATGAGTTACAACACCAGATTCAATATCATCAATTATTGCTTTAGCAGAAGCCATACCTTTTCTAAATATGTCCTGCCTTATTGTAGTTAGTTCTGGTGTTAGATATTCGCATATCTTAATATCATCAAAACCAACTACTGAATAATCATCTGGAACTAATTTTCCTCTACTTTTAAAAGCTTTGATAATACCAAATGCAACTATATCAGCAACTGCAAAAACTGCAGTAATTTTTTCGTCTAACTCTAATAATATATTACCAATTCTGTAACCACCATCAAAGTTTACATGTTCTTCGATTATTATTTTTGTATTTAATGGTATACCAGCCTCATCTAAAGCTCTTTTATAACCTTCAAATCGTTTGAAATTTACTCCATTAGTTCCAATTCTACCTGTAGCGATGGCTATATTTCTATGGCCTGAATCTATTAAGTTTTTTGTAGCCATATATCCACCCATTTCATCGTCTACCATAATTCTATGAAATTTTGTAGAGTACTCTTCATATGCATCTGTAAGTACTATGGGAAGTTTTACATCTTTCATTTCATTAAAAAAACTCTCAGGATGTATGCCCAGAAGAATAATCCCATCTAGATTACGTCTTGCTATCCAATCCCTACACTCTTGACCAGATTCAATACCTGTTAACAAAATGTCATATTCTTCCTTCCTAGCTACATATTCTATTCCACTTGTAAATTCACTATAAAAGGGGTTATTCCTTAAAAGAATACTTGGCTCGTCGCCTTTCTCAGTGATGGGAAACATCACACCAATTAGATTTGACTTACCCATAGAAAGGCATCTTGCCGTATAATCCAATTTATATCCTGTTTCTTCGATAGCCTTTAATATTCGTTCCCTTGTATCATCAGAAACTTTACTTACATTATTTAAAACATTTGAAATCGTCGCAACCGAAACACCTGCATATCTCGCTACATCTCTCATGGTAACCTTTACATTCATGAATATTCCCTTCTTTCTGGTTAACCGATTAACCACAATTTAATTATATATCTGATAGAATAGGTTTGTCAACGTGTAATATCATCTTTATGATATCCTACAAAATTAAAAAACTAAATCCACGTCTATTTAGATATACTGAAATAAACGTGGATGTTAGCTTATTTTATTAATTTAATTAGTGTTTAAAATGAGATTTGTTATGCTCTTTTTCTTTTGTTAAGAAGTAGAATCAATCCACCCATTATTAATATAATTCCTGATGCTACTATAACATTAATATCTACAACAGAACCAGTCTTTGGTAGTTTTGCATTATTTGAAGTTGTAGCATCTGAACTAAGTGCAAAGTAATCACTGCAATGATTAATAGTGAAAGTAGCATTTCCTGCTGCATCAACTTTTGCTCCTTCAAATACCCTTTCATAGGTATTCTTAGAAGAATCATATCTATATATATTTACAGTTTTATTTGCTAGATCTTTTCTTAAGAATATTTTAACTGTAAAGTTTCCTGGTAGCTTTCCATCATAATTGAAGGAGAATGCTACGATGTCTTGATCTTTTCCTGAAACAGCCTTTATTTTAGCCTTTTCTTTAGCTAATAAATCCGCTGAAACTGGTTTTAAAGTAAGATCGATGTCCGAAGTAATATTACCTGTTAAATCTTTACCATTTATTGTCCAAGTTATTCCTGGAGCAACGAATGCCACAGTAATATCTTTGCCCTTTAATGCTACAAGAACTTCTTTTGAAGCTTTAGTTGCTGAATTAACTGTAATAGCTGTTCCTGCAGTTCCATTTTTAACTGCGTTCACAATTCCACTATTATTAGTACCTTCAAATATTTTAGCTAATATTACATGTACTGTTCTTGTTACTTGAACTGCTTTGTTTCCATTAATGTCTGTAACATTGTAAGTTACTACATAATCGCCAACTACATTAATATTTACGGGATTTACAATAACTATTTTACTCGTTATATCTTTGTCATAGTTGTCTGAAGCTGTTGCTCCTTTATCTACATATGTAGTGCCAGCTTCTACTGTTTCAGTTCCGCCCTTTAAAGTTATAACTGGTTTTATAGTATCAACTTCAGGGTATATAACATTAACCTGACTTTCACCTAAAACATTATTCTTTGCATCTAGAGCTTGTGCCTTAATGATATAGTTTCCATAACTTAAATTAGAAACCTTGCAATTCCAATTTCCATTATCATCTAAATCAGCGTTAATTGTTTTACTTCCTATAAG
>JACMJL010000263.1 GCA_014380625.1 Clostridiaceae bacterium | reverse complement strand
TTACTACAAATCCAACACCACAATTATCTTTTTCAAAGGCAGGATCATACAATCCTTGCTTTTCAGGATAACCAATGCTATTACCCATGATATTACCCCCTTTTAATTTTATAAATGAATTATATAAATTGTACCACAATTTTGATAATATGCAAGTTTGATTTTAAAAAAATTCAATTTTAACAACTTTAATCCTTGTTTCTTCTATAAAAATAGAAATTAATGCTCTATATTTAAACTTTTGTTATTGAAATCTTTCATTAAACTTGTTATTGTTACAAAATACACACCTGCTAATTCTAAATTAAATTTAAACACAAAATGCATTAATTAATTCTTCCAAACTATTAGCCTTGTTCAATTGAGTTCTAACTTCACTATTCATTAATTTTTCAGATATCTCACTTAAATCTCTAAGATGAACATCCCCTGAAGCATGAGGGGCTGCCATTAAAAAGAATAAATATGTTGGCTCCTCATCCATAGAGTCAAATTGAATTCCCTTTTGACTTTTACCAAATACTATACTTGCTTTAATAACTGATGAACTCTTACCATGAGGAATAGCTATACCCATTCCAATGCTTGTAGAAGCTTCCTCTTCTCTTCTTAAAACAGCCTCCTTGAATTCACCTTCGTTAGTAAGCTTGCCATCTTGTACTAACATTTCGATTAATTCGTCTATAACTTGTTTTTTTGTTGTGGCCTTTAAATTAAAGCATACTCTATTACTAGAAAACATGTCTTTAGTACTCATTTTACACCCCTTTGATCTTAATTTACATCTTAATATTATTTCTAGTATTCCCATCTTGAGGAATAAAATTATGCTCTATATTTCAATACCGTATTTTTTGCATTTTAAAGAAATGGTTCTGTGGGTTACCCCTAATGCCTTTCCAGCCCTATTAAAACTTTTATACTTTTTCATTGCTATAGAAATAATCTCTTTTTCATAAGCCTCTAGAGTTTGAAGTTCTCCATGGTTAAAATTGATTAAACCTTCATTTTTATGAGTAATATTAGTTAGATAAAAGGGCAGGTCTTTTGTGGTTATTTCTTCATCATCACAGAGGTTTATCGCTCTTTCAATTATATTTTCTAATTCTCTTATATTTCCTGGCCAATTATATTCTTGAAGATAGCTTAAACATTCCTTCTGAATACCTTTTATTTGTTTATTTAACTTTTTACTTAATTTGTCCACAAAATGGTCTACCAGCAAGCTAATATCTGCCTTTCTATCTCTAAGCGGAGGAAGCGAAATTGACATTACATTTAATCTATAGTATAAATCCTCTCTAAAATCTCCAGACTTCATCATTTCTTCCAAGTTACGATTAGTGGCAGAGATTACTCTAACATCCACCTTCTGAGTTTCAAGACCTCCTATACTCTCAAACTCCTTTTCCTGCAATACTCTTAAAAGTTTCACTTGCATGGATTTAGGCATGTCCCCAATTTCATCTAAAAAAATAGTTCCTTTATTAGCAATATTAAATTTACCTGGTTTCTTCTTTAATGCTCCCGTAAATGCACCTTTTTCATGACCAAAAAGCTCACTTTCCAATAAATTTTCTGGAATTGCAGCACAATTCACCCTAACAAAAGGATTTTTTTTTCTAGAACTATTATTATGAATAGCTTCTGCAATAAGTTCTTTTCCAGTTCCACTCTCTCCTCTTACTATAACTGTAGATGTTGAATGAATAGCTTTGTCAGCTATAAATAGAGATTCTCTTAAGGAACTACTAGCCCCAATAATATTTTTAAAGGAAGCAGAACTAAGTGTGTATCTTTCTAATTCTTCTTTATAATAGTTTAGTCGTTCTTCCGATTGTTCAAGCTTACTTATTAAATGTTTAATTTCACTAACAGGCTTAGAAATAGATAATACACCTTTAAAAACATTGTCTATAAATAAAGGTTCTATAGTAGTTACAATATCAATAAGTTCCTTTTTATAAACTCTATTTTCTATTTTTTCTTTCGTATTAAACACTTTCATTCTTAATCCCTTTGGTGAGAGTTCTAAAATATCCTTACCAACTACATCCCTACTATTAATAGAATACGCATTTTCATAGGCTGGGTTTATATAGCTTACCTTCCTATCCTGGTCCACAAAACATATTAAGTCATGTGAGGTCTCAAGTATTTTTTGTAACTTCTCATTTAGTTCCTTCATTTCCATTAACTCAGAAATATCTTGAAAAACTCCAATTGCTCCGATAATCTTTTTGCCTGAAAATATCTGTGATCTATTTACAATAACTGTATGATTATTTATATGTTGAATTTTTCCCGATTGTTTACTTTTCAATTTCATGATAGTAGGTAGGTCTGATGAGGGTATTATTTCCGTCACCTTTCTACCAAGTACCTCTTGAAGTTTCATATCTATTATCTTCAGTCCATACTTATTTATAGATGTAATATATGAGTTTAAGTCAATCACTAATATACCAACGGGTAAGCTTTCTAAAATCTGTTCGTTAGCAATGCTGTTTTCTTCAATAATATCATCAAGTTTTTTTAAATTCACATTTTTATCATCTATACCATGAGATATAAACTCACAAATTTCCTCCACAGCTTTTTTGCTAGCCTCTGTATCTTCTCTTGAGGATATTTCTAATTTTTCACCTTGCTTAATTCTTAAAGATAATAGCGCTAACATACTAATAGCTAATGGTTCGTTAGCATCCATTTTTCGAACATACAAATTATATCCATATTTATTTTTAATATCTTCTGACTTTTGTACAATCTCAGCCGCAACTCTTATATGAATACCATTATTAAAACCTACGATTAAGCTTTTAATATACACTAAATCACTCCTTTTGATAAAATTTATCAATCCACAACTACCCCTTGATAAAAAGTATCAACTTAATATTACCCCATTAAAACCTTTAAGTCTAGTTATTCTACAGCTTATTGATAATTTGAAATTAAATTATTGTTGATAAAAAGTATCAACAATGCTAAGTAAAAATCTTGTAACCCACTTATATAGCCTAGCTAGATTTTTGGCATGATTATTGCTATAATAATAGTATAATGTTACATAGGAGGCTCTTAATATGAAAAAAGGTATTTCAGCATCAAAAGGTTACGCTATAGGAAATGTAGTTTTACAAGAATCCCATGAAATTATAATAATAGAAAAAAGTATATCTGATGTAAATTCAGAAAAAACCAGATTAGAATCAGCTATCCATTTGTCTAGAGAACAGTTAATTCTTATTAAAAATAAAGCGGAGTTAGAAATGGGTGCGGATAAAGCAGCTGTTTTTGAAAGCCATATCATGCTTTTAGATGACCCTGAATTTATGGGGTCAGTGGAAAGTGATATTGAATCAAATCTAATTAATGCAGAAAAGGCTTTAGATAATACAACAAAATCCTTCTTAACTATTTTTGAAGCTATTGAAGACGAGTACCTAAGAGAAAGAGCTGCAGATATAAAGGATGTTTCTAATAGAATACTTTGTAATTTAGTTGGTAAAAAGCCTCATGAGTTTTCCTTAGATTCCCATAACACCGTTATTGTTGCTCATGATCTTACACCTTCAGATACTGCTCAACTTGATAAGAGCAAAACCGTTGCTTTTTTAACAGATATTGGAGGAAAGACTTCTCATACTGCTATTATGGCCAGGACTTTAGAAATTCCAGCGGTGGTAGGTCTAGTTGATATAAGTACTTCAGTTAATAATGGAGATTTAGTCATAGTTGATGGTGTGGCGGGTTTAGTAATCATTAATCCGGATGACAAAACTATTAAAGAATATGAATTAAAAAAAGAAGCTTATGAAAATGAAAAAAAAGAATTACACAAGCTTGCAAACATTACCACCTTTACAAAGGGTGGCAAGAGAATTGAAGTATGTGGCAATATAGGCAAAGCAGAGGATGTACTTAAAGTTCTTGAAAATGGCGGAGAAGGTGTTGGACTTTTCAGAACAGAATTCTTATATATGGATAGAGATTCTATGCCTACTGAAGACGAACAATTTGAGGCATATAAATTTGTTGCAGAAAAACTCCAAGGAAAACCCCTTGTAATAAGAACACTAGACATTGGAGGAGACAAAAAACTTTCATATCTTCCAATGCCTGAAGAGATGAATCCCTTCCTTGGATACAGAGCGATAAGACTTTGCTTAGATAGAACAGATATTTTTAAAGTTCAACTAAGAGCACTTTTAAGAGCTTCTGTATTTGGAAATTTAAAAATAATGTTCCCAATGATTTCTTCCGTGGGAGAATTTATACAAGCTAAAGAAATTATGAAGGAATGCGCTGATGAACTAACAAAAGAGGGAATAGCTTTCAGTTCGCATATAGATACAGGAATTATGATAGAAATTCCTGCTGCAGCAGTAATAGCTGATGAATTTGCAAAACATGTAGACTTTTTTAGCATAGGTACTAATGATTTAATTCAATACACTTTGGCAGCAGATAGAATGAATGAAAAAGTATCCTATATATATGATCCTTTACATCCTGCAGTATTAAAACTCATAAAAATGACAATAGATGCTGCTCACGCTAATGGAAAATGGTGTGGAATGTGTGGAGAAATGGCTGGAGATGAGACTGCAACTAAAATATTAGTTGAGTATGGTCTTGATGAATTCTCTATGAGCGCCTCTTCGATTTTAAAAGCTAAAAAGATAATAATGGAAACATAGAACAAGGGGACGGGGTTATTGACACAGTGTGTCAATAACCCCGTCCCCTTGTCAATTCATTTCTAAAGTTTCCAGAATTCCTTTACTTAATAATAAAATGATTCCTGAAGCTAAAACATTATAAATGATTAGGATTGCATAAGATAAATACTGCATTGTCATGTTGTCTTTAGATATGACCATTATAATTATTGAGGGTATTAATCCGGGTAAAATTATTAAAAAGGTAATCCCCATCTTAATAAATACTTCGAGATTTTTGCTATGAGTTCCACCAAATAATTTTCTAGATAATACATCTCCATAAATATAAATAGACCCAAAGGACACATAAGCAAGTATAGAACTTGCAATTATAATTGGATTACATTTAAACATAATTCCTGTTACAGTAAAGAGAACTATAGCATCTACGGTGTTTTTCAATATATCTGCTATAGTTGCAAAAAACAGTTTACTAGCTGAGGAATAAGGAATTAGATAAATATATGGCTTAGATAATTCTTGTCCCCACTTACCTTGGAAGGAAAAGAAAAATAACATATATATGGAAAAATATAAAACTGTGCTCATGCTAGCCTCTGGAAAAATGTATTTCGATCCAATTCCAATTATAAGCATTATTAAAGTGATTTTATCCACAAAAGGTATCCCAGATTTTCTATATTCTAAAAGTTGTCTATAAAAAATAGCATTAGCTCCATTTCCCATTTCTCCAGATTTCAGCTTACGAAATTTTTTCTTATTGAAGTTTATATTTCCTTTTCCAGATTTCTTAAGCTTAATTAATTCCTCATTTCGCTCCGTTGCATCAAGCACATCTTCATAATAATCAGCATTTAATTTATACATGGTAAATATCATTAGCCCGATAAAAGCTAAGCATAAGAGTAAATTGATGTAAAACGTTGGGGATAATCCAAGAACCGCTGCCATTAAAACCCTCTTGAACCACCCTATGAATGGAATATAATAAAGAATTTCACTATTTAAAACATTCATAACACCTTTAGAGAAATCCTTGAACTTATAGATATTATATAATAATAATATGCCAAATCCAGCAAAAATTATGTTTAAAAGTTTCTCTGATAGGACCCTTCTTTTTTTTGACTTAGAAGTAATTGAATAAGTTACAAGCCCAATTATAGACATAGTGAAAATAAGCAAAAAAGTCGATAGCAAAATTATCAGTATACCCAACTTTGTTATGGGCAAAAAATTTCTCAAATTTGGAATTTGAAATACTAAAAAGAAGACAAAAAATAGTGTGGATGATAATTGTTTTATAAATCCATATACCAACACCTTTGTGGAGGATATAGGTGCTGTAAAAACTAAGTTAACATCTGCAAATCTAAAAAAACTACTTCCACTTACAATTCCCTGTTTAATTCCAAGGTATATCACCGCTAATAGAATTCCAGACACTATGGCTCCATATGTATCTATACTTCCGTTAAATAAGTTTCCTTGGGGCATTAAGATAGAAGATACAATTACTGCAACCATCATCAAAACTAAGAAAATATATAAAATTAAAGTACCAGGCTTCTTTTTTAAATCCTTAACATAATTTTTTAGCATTTTTCTTAAAATATAAAAAAGCGGTTTCATTAATTTGCCTCCGTTACACTGAAGAAAATATCCTCTAAGGATTCGTTCTTATCAAGTAATTCTTGCTTTGTCATAGCTAATACGATATTCCCCTCTTTCATTATAAGAGCTCTATCCCAAATCTCCTCTACGCTATTAATAATATGAGTACTTATTATTATAGAGCTACCTGCCTGCTTTAACTCTAAAAACACACTGTTTAATTCCTTAATTGCTTTTGGATCTAGTCCGACCATGGGCTCATCAAATAAAATAACCTTAGGACTAATCAATAATGCACAACATATACTTACCTTTTGTTGCATCCCTTTTGAAAGTTCTTTGCCAAGCTTATCTTTTTTATCCTCTAACTCAAATCTCTGTAACAATATTTCTAACTTTTCCTTATAATCCTTTATACCATATGCACCTGCTATGAACTCCATATGTTCATATACTGTTAGCATCTCATACATTGCAGGTGTTTCAGGTACATAACCAAATAGTTTCTTTGCATCTAAACTTTTATTAATAAAACCACAAATCTCAATTTCTCCTTGGTATTTCAAAAGACCTGTTATACACTTTATAGTAGTACTCTTTCCTGCACCATTTGGTCCTAAGAGCACTGCGATTTCACCATCTCCTACGTGAAAACTGATATTTTTAACTGCCAAAACTTTATCATAACTTTTTGATAAATTTGAAACAATAAGCATAAGAAACCTCCTTATTTTTAATCACCTTGAACTATTCTACATTTGTGCTAGTAATTCCTTTTTATTGGGGACGGTTCTCAAAAATCCTTACAAATACTTAAAAGGAAATAAAAAAGCTACGTTACAATATATTTATCTAACATAGCTTTAGTACTCTATTATATTTTAGAATCTTCTATAACTGTTTTCAATACCTTAGCGGATTCAATAAGTTGAGCACTTTCATCCCCACTTAGTTTAGCTTGTAGTATTTTCTTTACTCCATCTCTACCCAAAATTGTTGGTACTCCCATATAAACCTCCGTTATTCCATATTCGCCTTTTAGCAAAGAGGATACTGTAAGAATTGAGTTCTCATTATTCAATATTGCTTCAACTATTCTCTTTATGGCTAGGGCCACAGCGTAGTAGGTGGCGCCCTTTTTTTCAATAACTTTATAGGCTGCTTCTTTTACTTCCTTGTATATATTAAGTTTCATCTCACCACCACATTTTTTAGAACATATATCACAGTATTCATCCACATTCATACCTGCAATACTAGTTAAACTCCAAGTAGCAATTTCTGAATCCCCATGTTCACCCATTATATAGGTATGAATGTTTCTGGCGTCAACTTCAAAATGCTGACTAAGCATGTATTTAAATCTTGAAGTATCTAGAACCGTCCCCGAGCCCATTACTCTATTGCTTGGAAAACCTGAAAGTTTATAGGTTATATAAGTCAATATATCCACAGGGTTTGATACTACCAATAATATAGAATTAGAACTAAACTTTACAACTTCTGGAACTATGCTTTGAAATATTTTTAAATTTTTAGAAATACAATCTAATCTAGTTTCTCCTGGTTTTTGTCCAACTCCGGCTGTAATAATTACTATATCTGAATCTTTTGTATCTGAATATTCTCCAGAGGTTATATCTATAGGACTTACAAAAGAAGCGCCATGGGATAAATCCATTGCCTCCCCTTCAGCTTTTTCCTTATTTATATCTACGATTACAATTTCAGACGCTAATCCACTAGTCATTAGGGCAAAGGCTGTAGTCGAGCCTACAAAACCTGCTCCAATTATGGATATTTTATTTCCTTTTGTCCTCATAATAAAACTTCCCTTCTTTGTTAAGATTATACTAATATTGTATACTAATTAATAACAATTATCAATTATTATTTTCCAATTATATTTTTCCTTTCTACACTCTTCAGTTATTATTCCATATTTTTTGATACTTATTAATAAGTAATTATTTATATAGCTAATGTTTTCGGAAAATTATATCCTTTAATTATATTCAGCTATTATGTATATCCTTATCCAGAGAAGCATTTTTTATATACCACAACTTGAAGTTTAAGAAGGAAGGCTTACACAATGTACTTTCTTTATTAATGTTTGCTCTAATACGAATAATAATTTCATAAACTTTATATTCGCTCCAACCAGTAAGAACTTTACAAGCGAAATCCTTCTAATTCATATTGACTGCAATATTTTAATATGCTAAAATAATGTCGTAAAATAACTAAATATGTCATCATCCATATAGTCTTGATAATACGGATCGAGAGTTTCTACAAAAGACCTTAAATCTTTAACTATGGCTGAATCCTACGCGAGTAGTTTTTTCATTCCCTATTTCGCTAGAGGTTTTAGCATAAACCTTTAGCGATTTTATTTTTACCAAAATTTAAGGAGGAAAAAAAATGAGTTCACCAAAACCAACAAAAACCCAATCTTTTCTGGAATCATACTTTAAATTATCAGAAAATAACACCAATGTTAGGACAGAGGTTATAGCTGGTATTACAACCTTCATAACTATGGCCTACATAATTATTGTTAACCCAGGTATTTTATCCCTAACTGGTATGAACTTTCAATCAGTATTCGTTGCAACATGTCTTGCATCAGCTTTAGGTACCCTTATTATGGGACTTTATGCTAACTTACCCTTTGCACAGGCTCCTGGTATGGGTCTAAATGCATTTTTTACTTTTAGTGTTTGCTTTGGCATGGGTTATACATGGCAAGAAGCTCTTGCAGCAGTATTTATTTCAGGTTTACTCTTCATTGCAATAACACTTACGTCAATAAGAGAGAAAATAGTAGATGCACTTCCACATAATTTAAAACTTGCAATATCAGGTGGTATAGGTTTATTTATTGCTTTAATTGGACTTAAGAGTGGTGGAATCGTAGTTGCAAACCATGAAACTCTTGTTGCCTTTGGAAAGTTCATTGAGCCAGGTCCATTTCTAACTATAATTGGTATAGTAATAACAGCTGTACTTATGGCTAGAAAAGTTAAAGGTTCAATATTAATAGGTATACTTGCTACTACAATTATAGGTTTTCCTTTAGGAATAACTAAAGGTATTGCTTTAAATACAATCTTCAGTGCAAATATTTCACTTGCTCCTACCTTTATGAAAATGGATTTTAGTAAATTACTAAGTCATACCGGTGGAAATATTGCTGGAGCTGGTGTAATGGGTGCTTTCATCAGTATCATTATGGTGGTTTTAACTTTCAGCTTAGTTGATTTATTTGATACTATAGGAACTTTAGTTGGAACAGCTCAAAAGGCTAACATGCTTGATAAAGATGGTAAGGTTAAAAACATGTCCAAAGCATTGCTTTCAGATGCAGTTGCAACTACAGCAGGTGCAGTTTTTGGAACAAGTACCGTAGTTACTTATGTTGAATCTACCGCAGGTATTTCTGAAGGTGGTAGAACAGGTTTAACTTCAGTAGTAGTTGGTATAATGTTCTTACTAGCACTATTCTTTGGTAATCTAGTTGGAATAGTTCCTGGTCAAGCTACTGCACCTGCACTTATTATAGTTGGTGTTTTAATGATGGGATCAGTTACTAAAATAGATTTTACTGACTTTACAGAAGCATTACCAGCCTTCTTTACAATAGCTATAATGCCTTTCACATATAGTATCGCTAATGGTATCGCTGCTGGATTAATATTCTATCCAATAGTTAAAGTAGCTACTGGTAAACATAAAGAAGTACATCCAATAGTATACATTCTGGCCGTATTATTTGTAATTAGATTTATATTATTACCTGAGTAATTCTTAATCACACAAATAACAAAAGACACTATAGAAACATTAAATCAATGTTTCTATAGTGTCTTCTTTTTTAAAAATAGCAAGCTAGATTCTGTTCTATATAAATTTAGGTTTATAGACCTTTCTATTTTCTAGTGACCAAATTCTATCCGAGAATTCTCCTCCATCTGTATCTCTAAGAGCTTTTTTCATATCAAACATTCTTGCATCTATTATGTCTAGATAATGAAGCATCTCTGCCTCTGGAAGCAT
This sequence comes from Clostridiaceae bacterium, assembly GCA_014380625.1. Taxonomy (GTDB): domain Bacteria; phylum Bacillota; class Clostridia; order Clostridiales; family Clostridiaceae; genus JACMJL01. Next base: position 13,888 of record JACMJL010000263.1, on the reverse strand, counting down.
GGGCTTAACAGGGCTTCCATACTCTGGCTCGTAATGATGAGATAAAACCATGTGCTGAAGTAACATTGTGGTTTCTTTATCTGCTCCTGCTAAATCTGCAGCATTTTCAATTCTCTTAACTCCTAAAGTAATGTGTCCAAGCAATTGTCCTTCTATTGTATAGTTGCTTACAATACCAAGTGGATTAGCATCCATTTCCTCAGTCTTTGAAAGATCATGTAAAATAACTCCTGCATATAAGAGGTCCGCATTTAAATCAGTATAGATTTCCATTAGTTTTTCCCCAGACCTTAACATAGTAAGGATATGATATAAAAGTCCAGCTCTAATTGAGTGATGATTTTTCTTTGCAGCAGGATAATAGATTAATTTATCTTTACAATCCTGAAAAATAATCGTAGTTATATTTTTAATTGACTCATTCTTAATGTTATATATATACCTATTAATTTCTTCATACATGAATTCAGATTCAAGTGGTGCTGCTGCAACAAAATCTCCTATATTTACTTCATCTGATTCATCAGTTACCCTTAATTTTTCTATTTTCAGTTGAAGATTTCCTTGCCATTCAGTTACAGTTCCTCTAACCTTGATTAAGATACTATCCGTATAAGTTTTTGCATCTTCTTCTTTGTATTCCCAAAGTTTTGCATTTATTTCTCCTGTACTATCCCCAAGTGACAAATCAAAATATTTTTTACCATTGCTTGAGGCCTTACATTCAATAGACTTTATTATAAAATAGCCCTCTATTCTTTCTCCAGCCTTAAAATCATTTATTGTCTTTATCTCCATACTTTCCTCTTTCCTTGCTAGTTCCTTTGAGCTAGCATAATTTAATACTCCATTGTTTTCCCATTTGAAAACAAATATATAACCTTATTCTTAACCTTTTTTCCTGTCATTCTTTCTAATGCTTGTGTATAATACTGAAGTTGGATCTTATATCTTCCCTTTATGTTATCCTCATCACCTTCAGAAACATAATCGGTTTTATAATCTAAGAGCACCAATCCATTTTCTTCTTCAAAAAAACAATCTATAATGCCTTGAAGTATTATATTTTCAGCTTTACTCTGTTTTAGATCTTTATAGACTTCTGCGCTGCTAATTTCCATATGAAATGGAATCTCTCTGTATATTTTATCAGAACCAATTAGCCTAAGACCAATATTACTGTTAAAAAAATCAATTATTTTATTAACTTTAACAGTGTCAGCTTGCTCCTTTGTTATAAACTCTTTAATAATCATAAGGTGTATTTGAGCCTTTATATCTTCAATAGTACTAACATTTTTCAAATCTAAATGTTGCATAACCGAATGCATAACAGTACCCTTTTCTGAAGGAGACAAGCCCTTTGTTTCTTGAAGAAATCTTGGTTTTTTATTTAAAGACGGTAATTCATATAACTTACCTGCCTCCTCATCCATGAGTTCCATATTAGAAAGTCTCTTTAGTTCAGTTACAGAAATTTTTGCTGGAAGTATTGAAGCTGCTTTAAAAGAATACTCCCATTCTAATCTCCCTTTAATCTCTTCTTTAAATTTAACTATATCTTCAGCAATAGCTACCCTCCCAAGCTTTTCAAAGGTTTTTTCAGTAGCCTCAACCTCAGAATTCACTTTCTCACTTATATTAGCCATTAATTGAACCTTATTATGAAGTACTATTTTCCATTTTGAATTGTTATCTAATATCTTTGTAACATCGATTTCGGACTCTGCCACAGCTTCACGAATAGTGTTCCCCGCAACATGTTTTGAAAGAGCAATACATAGCCAATCCATATAACAATTACCTTTAAGAAGGGCATATTGTTTCTGTGAATCAGAAGTCAGCCACTTCTTTGCAGCACTTTCTAAGCTTTTAACATTACCTGTTATTATTAGCTTTTCTTTTGCCCTTGTTAATGCAACGTAAAGTATCCTCATCTCCTCAGATAGATTTTCAATTTTAATTTTTTGTTTAAGGGCAATTTTCATTATAGAAGGATACTTTATTCTTCTATCCGGGTCCACATAATTGGGTCCAATTCCTAGTTTTTTATGGAAAAGTATACTCCTATTAATATCTAAAAGATTAAATCTTTTACCTGTTCCAGACAAAATAACCACTGGAAACTCTAATCCTTTACTCTTATGTATACTCATTATTCTAACTACATTCTCATTCTCCCCTAGTATCTTAGCACTTCCCATATCTCCATTGCTTTTTCTAAGCCTATTGATGAAGTTAATGAAATTAAAAAGTCCCTTAAAGCTGGTTTTTTCATACTGCGAGCCTCGTTCAAATAGTATTTTCAAATTTGCCTGTCTTTGAAGACCTCCTGGCATTGCAGCTACATATCCATAGTATCCAGTTTCACTATATATACTCCAAATAAGCTCATCAATGGGTAGATGTATAGCTTGTTCTCTCCATATAGAAAGTTGCATTAAAAACTGAGAAACTTTACTTACCAAATCATTACTTTCAGAATCTGAAAGTTTTTTTAAGGCTTCATAAAAATATGTATCCTTACTTTCCATCCTAATATCAATTAATTCCTCAGAGGTAAAATAAAACATTGGCGACCTTAAAACTGCTAGCATAGGTATATCCTGCATAGGATTATCAATGATATGAAGTAAACTCATTATTGTTTTAATTTCTATAGTATCAAAATAACCAGTTCCGGTATCCGCATAGACTGGTATATCTCGACTACCCAACTCTTCCATGAAAATAGGAGCGCTACTTGCAGTAGCTCTTAAGAGTATTACTATATCTCTATATTCCACTGGTCTATAGTCCTCTAACATTTTATCATAAACTACAAACTTTTTCCCATCTTCTCCAGAAATTAATTTTTTTATTCTTTCTGCAACAAGTCTAGCTTCTAATGCAACATTTGTAATTTCTTCTTCTTGCTCTTCCGTTGAAATTATATCCTCTTCTATATCTTCAACTGTTTTACTTGAAGTTTCAATAATATTAAGTTCTAAGTCTCCTCCATAAGTTATATCATTACGCTCTTTAACCTTAAAACTAGCACCAAGATTAAGAGCCTCTGCTTCAGTATAATCTAGTTCCCCTAACTCTTTTGACATTATATTTTCAAAAATAAAATTTACCCCATTAATAACCTCGTCTCTACTTCTGAAGTTTTTAAACAATGTAATCTTTCTATTTAAGGCCCCTTCTTTAAAAGAGTAATTGTTGTATTTTTCCAGAAAAAGCTCTGGCTCCGCCTGTCTAAATCTGTAGATGCTTTGCTTAACATCCCCTACCATAAATAAATTGGGTTCAGCTTCAAACTTCCTAGATACTAGGCCCAGCAGTTCTTCTTGCACTTGATTACTATCCTGATATTCATCTATTAAAATCTCTTCGTATTTTTCTCTAAGTTTTAGCGCAACTTCAGAAGGGAACATAATTCCATCTTCCTCTTTACTTAAAATATCCAAACAAAAGTGTTCAAGATCATTAAAGTCTAAAAGTCCTCTATCTCTTTTTTTCTTGGAATATTTCTTATAAAATTCTGAAACTAGCTCACAAAGCCTCTTCATCAGTGGATATAATTCCTTTTGATTATTAATTATATCCCTTGGGCTTAAAGAAAATATTTCTTTTTTAAAATTGCTTTTATCCTTTGGTCCCTGAAGTCTATCCTTTACTTTATCTCTAATTTCTTTTACCCTTACTTGCTGAATTTTATCAGCATTTTTGCCACATCTTTTAATAGTAGTAAATTCAAGAGAGTTAAAACTAGAATATAACTGCTCCCAAGTTCCATTTAAAACTTCCAAAAGGTTTTCTACTTGAATTAAATCTAACTTTATAGTTTCTCCATAAGGTGCTAAGCCTTCAGTATCCGCAGATATCTCAAGGGCTTCTTTAAGCATGTTATATAGCCCGTTAAGCTCAAAACCTATATTTTCAATTATAAGTTTTCCCCAAATAGTCTTTTCAAAGGAGATATCCTCCTTATTATTAAAGTTTTCACTGGCTTCTTTTAGCCATTTTTCAGGCCATGGACCACTCATGACAAATTCAAAAAGTGCTAATACAATATCGCTTAGCTCCGTATCATCTTTTTTCCCTCCGAAACATTCTACTAGTTTTAGAAATTCGTCTGAACTATCTTTTACTTCTTCATTTCTTTCATAACTTTCCTCAAAAAGCTCCTGAAGGGTTTCCTGTTTTAACAGTACTGCCTCAGTAGCATCTGCAATTCTAAAATTAGGATCAAGTTCTATATTGTAGAAATTATTCCTAATTACCTCAAGACAAAAGGAATGTATAGTAGTAATTGAAGCTTTATTTAAAAGAGTAAGCTGTTCTTGAAGTAACTTTGACTCTGGATTTTTATCTAACTCCTTTGCAATTGCTTCTCCAATTCTTTCTCTCATTTCCCCCGCTGCTGCATTTGTAAAAGTAACCACAAGTAACCTATCTATGTCCACAGGTTTATCCTCATTGGTAATAATCTTTATTATTCTCTCAACTAAAACTGCTGTTTTTCCTGAACCTGCTGCTGCAGCAACGAGTAAATTACACCCTCTTGTATATATTGCCTTTTGTTGATCTTCTGTCCATTTTGTTTCTCCCATTACTTTTCACCTACTTTTTTTTCTACAGAACCCTTTATAAGTTCCCAAAGTTCTTCTTCACTTTTATCTATCAAAAGTTTATATTTATTATCTCTAATTGCTACATCAAATTTACATATAGCTGAATAATTACAGAATGTGCAAGCTATATATTCTTTTCTTTTGCAAGGCATTATAGTAATATTTCCCAGGAGCATTTCTTCACATAAGGAAACTACTGTGTTTCTTACATATTCTCTTAAAAGCTGAAACTGCTCTCTAGTAGCTGCAGAAGTATTTTTTGCTAAACTTCCATCAGTATTCAATTGAGCAGGAATCACCAGTGAATACTTTTCCATGTTTTTATCCATTTCTCTTATTATTCGAGCGTCTTTTAAGAGTAACCCCTGCATTTTTAATTTCTTCATTATTTCTTTTTCAATTTCGTCACTACTAGTTTCCCCTTCTACAGAAATTATTGGATTATCTATTTTAAAATAAAGTATAGCTCCAGGAATAGTCTCAGAATCTTCATATCTCTTCCAATGAGTGAGTATAGCATCTAAATATACCAATAACTGAAGTTGAAGTCCATAATATACATCTATAAGTTTGAAGTTTTTAGGTCCCGATTTATAATCTATAATTCGTAAATAAGTTCCTTCATCAGTTATCATTTCATCTACTCTATCGATTCGTCCGGTTAAACTAATCTTATCCCCGGAGGATAACTCCATAGTTATTGGCGGAAATTCGGGAGATTTTCCAAACTCTATTTCATGGCCAGCAGGACTAAAACTTCCACTCTTCACATGTTCAGCAATTGTCCAAACTGATTTAGTTAACAGACGTTTTAACCTTTCAACTAAATACCTATATCTTGCTGAAGAAGCTAGAATATAGCCAGTTTTTTTGTTTACATCCGCTTCTACAATTTCACCTACGGTGTTTTCACACCAAGTCTTTTCAATATCTCTCCAATTAATATTATTTTCTTCTAATCTTGTAGAAAAGCCATCCAATACGCCATGCATAAAGGAACCTAAATCCGGCGCACTAAGCTCATAGATTTTTCTTTCTTTAGCTTTAAGACCGTATTGCACATAGTAAGCGAAGGGACATTCTGCAAATTTTTCAAGTCTAGAAACACTAAACTGAAGAGGACTTCCGTACAGCTTTTTTATTTTCTGGGAATTAACAGATTGAACCTGGTTAGAGTACCTTAACCCTTCAAAAGCCAATGCACTCTTAAGATTCCAATTATCTTGCTTTAAATACCACCTATAAACTTCCCACCAAATATCTTTAGCAACCAGACCTTCCACTTCACCTCTCACAGTATATACCAATTCATTAAAAGTTGGCTTTGGCAAGGATATTAGTTCTAAAGCCTCGTCCTCTGTATATTTTTTAATCACATTACTTTCTTCTTTTAATTTAGGGAAGACTTTTTTAAGCCTAGAAATCATAATGGAGGGTCTTAGTGACTTTCCTTCAAAATTGCTTATAGGATAGCTTACCCTCAAGTATTTCTTAGGTATAGTAAAGGTGGAATAAATTAAAAACTGTTCTTCCCGTGCTCGTGACTTGGTATCCTGAGCAATTTCTATTCCATAGTTCTTTAGAAACAACCTGTCTCTATCAGAAAGAATTCCCTCTGAATCTGCATTCATTGGAAAGACTCCATCATTAACTCCTAATATGTATACCATTTCTACATCATGGCTTTTTACTCTTTCCATACTTCCCACCAATACCTGATCTAAGGATGGGGGAATAAGCCCTACCTTATATTCATTTATTCCAGTTTCAAGTAGTTTTAAATAATCTTCTAATTTTACCTTCTCCTCTCCCATTACTTCTACAAGCTGGTCGAGTAACTCCATAGTCATGTTCCACACCTGTGCATATTCGCTTACTTTTTCATTATTACCTAAGATTTTAAAGTTCTCAATCCACTTTTCCAATTGCTCAGGTACAGAAAGTTCTATAAGAAAGTCATATAAAGATGTACAAGTATCCTTAATTATTTTGCTTCCTTTAACCTTTGTTTGAAGACTAACTAAGGGTGTCACCACTCTTAACTTAATTTCATTAACTTTTAATAAAATGTCAGCTTCTTTTTCCGAAATGTCTTGATTTTCAAAACCATAACTCAACCTATAAGTCCACTGCTCTTCAAACCATTTTTTCCCCTTTATACCGTTTGCCAATACGTAATTTTCAATTAAATCAATCTCTTCTTTTTCTATTCTTATAAGTCCAGTTTTAAGATAAGCAAATACAGCATCATAGGACCAATTATTAATGAAAATATCAATAATGGATTTCAATAAAATTATTAAAGGATTCCTATCGATGGTCCTCTTTTCATCAATAAAATAAGGAATATCATACTGCCCAAAAATAACCTTTATAAGATTACTATAATTACCCAAATCCCTTACAACTAAAGCAATATCCTTGAACCTTGCGCCCTTTTCTCTACATAGTGATATTATACTTCTCGCAGTGCTTTCTACCTCTGAATATTCATTTGTAGCCTTAAAAATACAAATATCTTTGTTCTCTTTAGCATAAGGTTTATTGGAATATGAAAATAAATTTCTTTCTAGATGTTGAAGTTCCATACTCTCCATAAACCTAGAAATCACTTCTCCTCTAATTTCCATAGGCTTATCATAAGAAATATTATTTTCAGCAATTATTCTTAAAAGCTTATTCTCCGTATTTTTTACACTGAGAAAAATATCTGAAACTTCTACATTATTTCCACCGGTTAAAACATTAGTATTAAGGGTAACATTTATTCTCTTAGTCTTTTTTAATAGCTTTTCTATAATTTTATATTGCTGGGGTGTAAAGTTAGAAAATTCATCTATCCATATTTCAGCACCATCAAAACTTTTGCTTTCATTAAGTTTTTCGCAAAGTATGGTAAGGTCATCTTCTGGGTCTATATATTTTTCATGTAATAATTCTTCAAATCTACTGTAAATTAAATTAATATCTGTAATTTTGTTTTTCAAATCTTCATCACTTAGAGCGGCCTCAGCTTCTTTTAAAAGTTCAGGCGTAACGTTATACCGTTTGAATTCGGTAATTGTATCCGACAGGGTATTTACAAAACCCTTTTGCCTTCCTGCCTTAGCAAAAAATTTAAGTTCATCCTTAGTTTCTTCTAAAACTTTGTGCAAGAGAATATTTTTTCCTGCGGAATTTATATGGACATGTGTCATGCCTCCAACTTCATTTAAAACATAATGAGACATCCTTTTAAAGCTTAATACCTGGGCTTTTAAAAGGCCCTTTTCGCCTAGTATCTTTATTAAATTCTTCTCTGCCTGAAAAGAGAACTGCTCAGGTACTATTAATATTAGTGATCCTTGAAAGCCTTCTTCTATTCTTTTCTCTATATCCTTTAGGCAAAAGGTACTTTTACCACTGCCAGCGCCACCATATACTATTCTTAGACTCATAGTCTCACATCCTTTTCTTAACTTTTAAACTTAAGGCACTATTTATTTCTCCACCAATTAGTATTATGTTTGAAGAAACAAATAACCAAATCATTAACACTATCACCGCAGTTATGCTTCCATATAAATTAGAATATCTGGCATAATTATTTGCATAATATGAAAATATAAAGGAAGCCAAGAGCCATGTTATCACGGTAAAAATAGTTCCTGGCAGTACTTCGCTCCAACTTAACCTTATGCAAGGAGCATATCTATAAACAGCTGCAAATATTAATACTAGAAATAAACCAACTATTACATATTTAGTTACTCTCCATAATGAAAATAAAAATACATCATAGCCTGTATTTTTTATTAAAATCTTATTTTCCCAGCCGCCGTACATCAGAATTATCATAGTAAAAACAATACCCATAGCTAACAATATAGTGTACACAACATTAATTATTTGTAGTTTCCAGTAGGGTCTATTTTCTCTTATATTATAAGCTCTATTAATTCCTTTTACCACTCCGCTAAACCCTATAGATGCCGTCCATATAGCAATCACTATAGTAACTGATATTAGCGTATTATGATTTTGGTATATGGTTTCTGATAATATATTGATAATAAGAATATAAGAATTGTAGGGCAAAATGCTTTTTAATACATTGTTAAACAAATCAGTTTTCAGCCCTATTTTACTAATTAATGCTACAGTAAAAATTAGAAAAGGAAAAGAGGCTAACAAAAAGTTATAGGCTAATTGTGAAGAGAAGGCTAAGATATCATCATCAAGATACTTTCTGTATAATTTAAAAAATAATTCAAAATAATTATTATACATTAATTAGCTCCTTAATATTATTTATCTTCTATACAATGAAATAAGACGTTCTTCATCCCCTTGAGATAACTGTATTAAATGACTAATTTCACATATAATTTCTATTACTCTTTGCTCCTCAAGGTTTGCTGCAAACTTCTTTTTAAAATAAAGTTTGAGAAAATCCAACAATGCCCAGTATTCAGTGAAATCCACCCTTAAACAATAATCAGTTTCTATTTTTTCCCTTTGACTTAATCTAATTAATATATTTAAAACAATTGTAATATATACACTACCTACCACTTCATTTTTAATAATTTCCTTAATCATACTTTTTATATCTCCCAATAACAATGAAGTCAGTCTCACTCTTGCATCTACAGTAGCTTCTGAGTGAATAAATGACAAATATTCTTCCATAATACTATCTATAGGTTTAAGAAATTCTTCAATTCTAGGAATCTTATATAATATGTATATTAAGTTAACTATATCTTTAAACGTATTTTCTTCAATTGGATAGGAGGAATAAATACTACCATTACAATTAATTGATAAGCTTTTTTTCCCTTCCTTGCTTTTGAAATAATACTCTATCACCTTACACTTTCCCTTAGTGCTTAAAGAGTTTAGTAATATTGTGTCCTGGTCAAATTCATTTGATTTTAATAAGGCAAATTTGGTTATAGTGTCGTCTTTTACTATAAAAAGATTGTTTTCAAAAAATGCTTTAATATATATTAACTTGTCCTCTTGTAAATTAATTTCTTTAAAACTTGGTGGAGTGTATTTAAATTGAAATCCTGAATTAAGCTTTAAATTCACAAAACTAGGAATAGCATTAATAATAGAAAGTATTTTTTCATACTTTATTTCCTCATTACATATTATAGCTGAAATACCCTTACTTAAAAAATTCTTGCTTTCAACTACTAAGGGCGAAATAAACTTTATAGGTCTTCCTTCCTGCTGTTTAATTATTTCCACCTCAAATATAAACTTAAAGTAGATTATTTCTTCTTCAATAATTATATCCTCCATTGTACATTTATAATCGCAGAAACTTCCAATTAAAGGTAGATCATTTAACACCTTATTTTTTAAAGAATAGAGGCACAACCGCTGTTCTTTAGTTAAGGTATCATATTTAAAGTTATTAAAATAATAAAGCTGAATAATATCTCCGTTAAACATTTTATTCATTTTAAAGCTCCTCATTTGCTGTTAGTTTTTTATAGGTATATTATATCACTGACCATTATTGCTGTGTTAAAAAATAATTATAATCACATCCTGAGCATAAAAAACTATATTATTATAGAACTCTAAATGTAGGTGATTATAATGTATAGAAATTTAATTTGTGGCGTGGATGAAAAGATTCCTTTGAAAGATGGGAGCTTAATTACCTCTATAAATTTTGATAATGCAGCAACTACTCCACCACTTAAAACTGTTTTACAAGAAATAATGGATTTCTCTCCTTGGTATTCATCAATTCACAGAGGTACAGGATATAAGTCAATGATTTCATCAAATCTTTATGAAAAATCTAGAAGTCTTATAATGGATTTTGTAAGTGCTGGAAAGGAAAGTGTAGTTATATATGTGAAAAATACTACAGAAGCAATAAACAAACTTTCTTTTAGATTGTGTGATGGTGAAAAAAAATGTGTAATACTTTCCACGGATATGGAACACCATTCAAATGATCTTCCATGGAGAGACAAATATGTTGTGGATTATATAAATATAAAAGATGACGGAAGCCTTTCCTTAGAAGATTTAGAGAAAAAGCTAATATATTACAAGGAATCTGTAAAGCTTGTTACAGTTACCGGAGCATCAAACGTTACAGGAATTATAAATCCAATATATAAAATTGCAAGATTATGCCATAGCTATAAAACAAAAATACTAATTGATGGTGCTCAACTTGTACCTCACCAAGTTATTAATATGGGTGAAAATTCTTCCTCTGAACATATTGATTTCCTTGTATTTTCAGCCCATAAAATGTATGCACCCTTCGGAATTGGTGTATTAATAGGACCTAAAGAAGTATTTATGAAGGGTAGACCGGATTTATCTGGAGGAGGCACAGTAAACATTGTGACTCACGATCATATAAGTTGGAGCGAACCCCCTGAAAAAGAGGAGGCTGGTTCACCTAATGTAATTGGAGTAGCCGCTTTGGCTGCTTCAATTAGAACTCTACAGGAAATAGGTTTAAATAACATTTCAAATTATGAGGAGTATTTAACTTACTACGCACTAGATAAACTGAAAGAGATACCTGATATTATTATTTATGGTGATGTATCTTATAAATCAAGAGTTGGTATTATTCCTTTTAATATTTCAGGTATACCTCATGATATAGTAGCACAAATATTATCTGATGAAGGTGGTATATCCCTTAGGAATGGATGTTTTTGCGCACAGCCTTATGTACAAAAACTACTTAAAATGCCAAGTGAAACTTCTAAGAAATTCATAGAAAATCCTTTATTGCCAAAGCCCGGAATGCTTAGGATAAGTTTTGGATTTTATAATGAAATTGATGAAATTGATAAATTAATATACATGCTTATTAAAATAACTATGAATAAGAATAAATATATAAATATATACACACACTAAATAAAAATGAGGTGCTATAGAATGGATAAAAAATTAAGTCTTTTAATATTTAGTGGAGAATATGACAAAGCCTTAGCTGGATTAATACTTGCAAATTCAGCTAAGGAATTAGGAATGGAAGTCTCGATGTTTTTTGCCTTCTGGGGCCTGCTTTTATTGAGGGATCCTAATATAAATATTAATGAAGGTAAGTCTTCACTGGAAAAACTTATGGGAGCTATGACTCCAAAAGGTCCTGAGGAATTGCCCCTTTCTAATATGAACTTTAGTGGTTTGGGGAAAAAAATGCTTGAAGCTATGATGAAGGAAGATGGAGCTCCAAATCTTTCAAAATTTCTAGAAGGTGCTGTAAAAAAAGGTGTTAAATTCTATGGATGTAAGTTATCTATAGATGTAATGGGTTTTAAGAAAGAGGAGATGCTTCCAGAACTAGTGATAATTGAAGCTAAAGATTATCTAAAGGATGCTCTTTCATCAGACATACAGTTATTTATATAATAAGAGTTTATGAGGAGTGTGGGCTATGCGAATTCCAAAACATATCGGCATTATTCCTGACGGAAATAGAAGATGGGCTTTAACAAAGGGCTTAACAAAGGATAAAGGTTACGAAAGTGGTGTAGATCCGGGAATACAGCTTTTAAAGCTATGCGAAAAAGAGGGTATAGAGGAAATATCCTATTATGGTTTCACTGTAGATAATACAAAACGCCCTAAATTCCAAAGAGAAGCCTTTACTAAATCCTGTGTTGATGCAGTTAAAGTACTTTCTGAAGAGGACACCGCAGTGTTAGTAGTTGGAAATTATAATTCACCAATGTTTCCAAAGGAACTCCTTCCTTTTACTACACGTAAAAGTTTTTTTAAAGGATCTACTAAAATAAACTTACTTGTAAATTATGGCTGGCAATGGGATTTAAGCAATATTAATTCCCCCACTAACAATAAAAGTTCATCTATCTACGATGAGTTAAATTCCTCAGATATATCTAGGATAGATTTAGTAATACGCTGGGGGGGGCGAAGAAGATTAAGTGGCTTCTTACCCGTTCAAACTGTATATTCAGATTTTTATATAATAGATGATTATTGGCCAGATTTTAAAGAAGAACATTTCTATGCTGCCTTGCAATGGTATGCTAAACAGGATGTTACCTTAGGTGGATAATAGTTATCACATTTCTTACCTATCTTACATAAACTAAGAGTGAATATGTTCTTAATTTAGGAGATGATATAATGTGTGGTATTGCCGGTTGGATTAATTTAACCAATAATATTGAGAATGAAAAAGAGATTATTTTTAAAATGACAGACACATTAAATAAAAGAGGTCCAGATGATAGTGGCTTTTATTATTCTAAACATGCACTTCTTGGCCATAGGCGTCTAGTGGTTGTAGACCCTAAAGGTGGATCTCAACCAATGACAAGAACCGTAAGTGATAATACTTATACAATTGTATATAATGGTGAGCTTTATAATACAGAGGATTTAAGAAAGGTATTGAAGGAAAATGGTTTTAGCTTTAAAGCATATTCTGATACTGAAGTCTTACTTGTTTCCTATATGTTTTGGGGAGAAGAATGCGTTAAATATATAAATGGAATATATGCTTTTGGGATTTGGGATGAAAAAAATCAAAAATTATTCTTAGCAAGAGACCCTCTAGGCGTTAAACCATTATTTTATACTATTAAAAATAATTCTTTAATATTTGGTTCTGAAATTAAAACACTTTTATCACATCCAGCAGTAGAACCTATCATTGATAAGCAAGGGTTAACTGAGCTTTTTGGCTTTGGACCTGCAAGACCTCTTGGTAGTGGAATATTCAAAAACATTAAAGAATTACCACCTGCCTTTAGTCTAAGCTATAACCATTTAGGAGTTAAAGCAAAAGAATTCTGGAAGCTTAATTCCGAGCCTCATGAGGAAGATTTAAATACAACATCAGAGCACTTACGTTCATTACTATTAGATGCTATAGAAAGACAATTAGGTGCAGATGTGCCGGTTTGTACTTTTTTATCTGGTGGTCTTGATTCAAGCGCTATTTCAGCCATAGCTTCCTCATATTTTAAAAAAAATAATCTTGGACCTTTAAATACTTATTCAATCGACTATGTTGACAATAAAAAGTATTTCAAACCAACTGAATTTCAACCAAATACCGATGCAGACTGGATTTATAAAATGGTAGACTATATTGGTTCAGATCATCACAATATACTTATTGATACTCCTGAACTAGCTTCAGCACTTACCGCTGCTGTTAAAGCTAATGATTTACCAGGTATGGCTGATGTAGATTCCTCATTATTTCTATTCTGTAAGGAAGTAAGAAGAAATGCTACGGTGGCACTATCTGGTGA
>JACMJL010000262.1 GCA_014380625.1 Clostridiaceae bacterium | reverse complement strand
TTTTATATTTTATGGTGACCCCATGGGGAATCGAACCCCAGTTTCCGCCGTGAGAGGGCGACGTCTTGACCGCTTGACCATGAGGCCAAAGTTATTGACACGAACAATTGCCCATGTCAAAATAATAATCATTTAATGACCCAACATGCCGTTTTTCTTATTTATCATACCCGCATTTAAGCAGGTGGGCTAAACTCATTTTACTTCTGCCTACTAAAATAATTTCTTAAAAGCCTGACATCCATAAAATTATTGAAAATCCCTTATTGATTATGTCGGTTGAAAAAAATAAGTTTTACGCACATCTCAGGATCAACACATGTATTATTATATCATCTTTTTTTATTTATGCAAGTATTAATTAAAATTTTTTATGTTTCCTTATTTTAGAGAGGTTTATAACTTTAAATCATCAAGAACAGTCTCAATTTCAATATCCTTATCTTCTTTATGAAAAATTGCTATAAATTCACAGTATTCAACCTCATCAGCATTTAGATCATAGGACATATATTGAGCAGATACTTCAACATCTTCCATTACTTCCTCGATATACTCCCCTACATTATCAATAGCTAAATCAGTTAGATATGGTAAGAAGAATTCCTCTGCCCAAGCCTCACTATCCTCAATTTCTTCACTTTCATCGTTTGCATAAGCCCTTGCAGCCTTTAGTTCACTTTCATCAAAATCATAATAAAACCTTAAAACAAAAACCTCATCCTTATATGTTAGTTCTTCAATATCTGTAAGTTCCTTTATTGTTAATAATTCTATAATTTTATTTTTATCCATTTAATACACCTACCTCTATTCTTTATTATATAGTAATTTTTTATACTCTTTTCTAATGGCTTTAAATTCTTCTTCATCTTCAACAGCATTTAGAACTTCTTTATCCTCTTCTAAGTCTACCCTATAGGCAAACATATCTGATTCATCTTTTTCTTCTTCATCCACAGGAGAAAGCAAAATATATTCCTGCTCTCCTAGATAAATTTTAGCTACAACCTCTAGGTCGACTTTTTCATTTTCTTCATTTTTAAAGGACATAATATCTTTAACTTCCATTTAGTTCGCTCCTTTTCAATTATAATCATTTTTTTCTTTAAGGTATCTGAAACAAAATAAAGAGTTAAAGATACCTAAACTACCACATAGCAATAATTTTATCATACTGAATAGAACTTTCATACTAGAAGATTTGTTAATTTTCCATTATAAAATATATATTCTTCATGAAGTGCCCTGGTAAGCGCAACATATAGTATTTTTTTATCAAGTTCATTATCCAGGTAATTTTTATTGCTGCAATCATATATTACACTACAATCAAATTCCAAGCCCTTAGTCATATATGACGGAATTATTAATCTCTCTAGTTTTAACTTTTTGTCAGTATCCTTTACAACATCCCATTGAAATTTACTCCACTTTTTCAAAGTTTCTTTTATAATCTTACATTCATCTAATGTTTTGCCAATGACAGCTACACTAGTTTTCCCACCATTAATAATCGCCTCTACTATTATATCCAATTTCTCGGAAAATTCCTTATTACTTTCGTAAGAAATAATCTCAGGTAGCTTTCCGTGTCTTAGCACAGGCTCTGCTGGTTTCAAACTATTCTTTTGCTGTATTAAAACCTTGTTAGCAAAGTTTATTATTTCCACAGTTGATCTATAACTTTGAGTAAGTGAAATAAACCTGCCTTCCCCTTCAAAGGCTTCTTCTATAACCTTTTCCCAGCTATCAATACCTTTGTAAAAATAAATCCCCTGACCTACATCTCCAACCATTGTAAAAGAATTATTAGTAGCCATTAATCTCATTACTAATAACTGAAATATTGAATAATCTTGAGCTTCGTCTACAACTAAATGCTTAAACTTATATTTTTCAGGCACATCATCAATTTTAAATTTAAGATAAAGCATAGCTGCAATATCATCACTATCAACAATATCATTAACTAAATTGTTATTAATACCATCTCTAATGTAATTTGCAAGTTTTTCTGGAATTTTATTATCTGTTACTTCCAAAAAAATAGCTTCATTGTTAAACAAATATCTGTATAAATCCAAATTACTTCCATGCTTCCATTCAATAAAATAATTATCAAAAGCCTTAACTGCATCACCTTTTATTTGCTTCTTTCGGAAATCTCTTTCGTCATAAATCTGAGTAAGTTTTATTCTTCTTTCACTGCCATCTTCCATACTTTTTTTAACTCTAGCTATCAAATATTCGTAAGTAAAATCTACTTTAGATAAAATATTAGCAATTTTGTCATTAAGTTTTAACTTAAAATATCTTTTAATTTCATCTTTTCTTTTGTTTAATGGAAACTTAATTAAATCTATAACAAACAGTCTTCGTATTTCTTTTTTTTCAAAAATAATATACTCTTCAACCTTTATATCTAGCACCTCAGCATCAGCCTTCTCTAGATACCGTATAAATCTATCCATTACAGATCTATAACCAGATCCACCTTTCAACTTGCTAGCTGCAGTTATGTACTTAACAGAATTTTCATTTTCATTTTCTAAAACCTGTGAAAGTTTTTTATCCTTAGTAATAACTTTTCCTTTAATGTCTAAAATTTCTAATGCGATTTCCTCAAAGGTTTTTTGCTTAACTTCCTCAACTCCAAGATTAGGCAGTAGTTCTGAAATATAATCTAGAAATATTTTATTAGGAGCTACTACCAAAATATCTTTTCCTGAAAGTCTGTTTTTGTATTTATACAATAAGTATGCAAGTCTGTGAAGTGCTATGGTTGTTTTACCAGAACCTGCAGAACCTTGTACAATTAAAGGACTGTTTTTTTCTGCTCTAATAATTTCATTTTGTTCTCTTTGTATTGTTGCCACTACATCCTTTAACTTTCCACTAATGCTTTCTTCTAAGTTTATCCTTAAATACTCATCTATTAGGGCATTTCCATCACTTTCTGTTGTGGTGGACTTTAGAATTATTTCATTAATTCCTTCATCAAAGGCATCCTTCAATTCACCATCTTTAATAAGAAATTTTCTTTTTAAGGACAAAATTCCATTTACGAGTCCGACAGGTGCTTCGTAGTAGGTTTCACCCTCCGTACCGCTGTAATACAAATCAGCTATTGGTGCACGCCAATCTATTACCATTTCATCTCCAGAGTTTATGTCTCCTAGCCCAAACTTTCCTATATAAAAACTTTCTATTTCTCGCCTAAATTCTCTGAAATCAATTCTTGCAAAATAAGGTTTCGGAGCCGCTTCAGAATATTTTTGAAGGTTTTTACTTGTTACTAAATGTAATTTCTGAGCCATCTCAAGCTCTTCATTATATCTGCCTCGGGCTTCCTTCTTTAATACTCCAATTTTGTCTGTAAGCTCCTTATTATTCTTATCAATTATTAATAATTCCTTATGTAACCATTCATTTGTATAACCTAACCGCTTTTCCTCAATCTTAATTTCCTTATGTTCTATAGCCATTTCAAACCTCCATTTCAAGCCACCAATGGAATTACAAGTCTAATAATTATATATTTTGCATTTAACAATGTCAAGTTAATGTATGAATTATTTTTGTTGCTCATATAATCTCTATATAGAATGAACCTAAGGCGAAATACTTACTAAAAATAAAATTAGGGGGATTATTAATGAATATATTAATTACTGATATTGAAAATAACCTTGGAAAATATCTTAATTCTTTTTTGGCTGCGAAAAATACGATTTTTGGATTTACTAAGGAAACTTTATACCTTCCTGATAAAGCAAAAACTTTAGAAATTATACTTAGTATAAAACCAGATGTAGTAATTCATACCTCCTCTATAGAGAATTTAGAGCTATGTGAGGAAGATGAGAGCCTTGCCTATACCTTTAATACTATTGGGAGTATGAATGCAGCATATCCTTGTAGTATACTAGATATTCCTATAGTATATTTATCCACTAGTTATGTTTATGGTGGTGAAAAATCAACGCCTTATTATGAAACCGACGATTGCTATCCTGTGAATGTTTTTGGAAAAACTAAACTTGCTAGTGAAAAGCTTATACGTACTCTTTGTAAAAAATATTTTATAATAAGAACCTCCTGGGTTTTTGGTGGAGCTGATTGTTTTGTAAAGAATATTCTTAAAAATAAAACGGCTGAGGTTTTTATGTGTACTAAGGAAGTTGGAAACCCCACATATATCAAGGATCTTTCCTTTTCCATTGAGAAAATCATACATTCAGATTTATTCGGAATTTATAACTTGGCAAACACTGGCTATGTGAGCAAATATGATTGGGTTAAGTATATTTTTGAACTGACGAACATTAATAAAGAAATGATTGCATTACCTAACAACATTATCAATGAAGGCACATGTAGGCCAAAATTTACAGCAATGAATACTACCCTGTTAAATAATTGCTTTGATATTGAACTTCCTGATTGGAGAAGTTCCTTAAAGGAATATGTAGCTACTTTAAATGAATAAGGGACTGTCTCAAAATAAAATTATTTATTTTGAGACGGCCTCTTTCAAGATTTCTTATAAACTATCTAAATTTCTCTGTATAATTCTTTGTACGTAAGAAGTCACGTCCTTTTGATCTTCTTTTATGAGCTCATCGATATAAATAGCTTTATCAATAATTATATTAATCTCAGCAGGCTTAAATTGTTTTCCATTACCTTCCTCATACACTTTATAACTCCCATCTATTGTAACTGGTACTATAGGTACTCCGCTCTTAATAGCTAATTTCAAACTACCTTTTTTAAATTCGCCCATTTTATGACCTTTACTTCTTGTGCCCTCTGGAAAAATAACCATGGAATATCCATTCTTTAAATTTTCAGCTGCTTCATTAATTGCTCTAACAGATTCTCTAGGATTATCCCTATCAATAAAAACACAATGCATTTCCTTCATCCACTGTGGGACATATGGAAATTGTCCAATCTCCTTTTTTGCTACAAACCCAATAGGTCTTGGAATATATGCCATCATAGCAAAGAAGTCAAAATTACCTTGATGATTTGCTACAAATAAGCAGCTTTCACTTGGTATATTTTCACTTCCCTTAATATAAACCTTAATACCAACCTTATTGATAACAGATCTAGACCAATTTAAAACAGTTTTATTAACTAACGCATCTGCCTCTTCCTTGGTACCTTTATTTTTTATTTTATTTAACTTTATCTTAGGTGGAATTGTCCCAGCGAAACTTCTCAAAATATATGCATAGAAAGAAATTTTTCTCATATGTTTCAAATCCTTTCAAAGTGTAATAATATAATTATACTAATTTAATACATGAAATGCAATTATTGTACCATGTAATACTGAATCGTATATAGAGGTTTTAAGGAGGGTGTTATTAAATTGCAGACAAAACAAAGAAAAATTATATTATTAGCCTTTATTCTATTTCCATTATTTTTATTATCAAGTTGTGAAACAAATGCTCCCCTTTCTAATATTAATAAAAATCATTTAATAATTCATTATATTGATGTAGGCCAGGGGGATAGTATGTTAATTCAAATTCACGGAAAAAATATGTTGATTGATGCTGGAACAACAGAAAGTACAAATGAGTTAGTAAATTACTTGAAAAAGCAAAGAATTGATAAATTAGATTACGTAATAGAAACCCATCCTCACGAGGACCATATAGGAGCTATGAGCAAAATAATCAATAAGTTTGAAATCAATAAATTCTATGGTCCTAAAATCACTGCAAATACTAAGGCATTTGAAAATATGGTCGATTCATTGAAAAGTAAATCACTTAAAATAAATGTAGCTAAAGCAGGGCAAACTATTGATTTAGGTAGTGATATTAAGTGTAAAATTATAGCTCCAAATAGCGACGCATACAAGGAAATTAATAATTATTCAGTGGTAATTAAACTTGAATTCGGTAATACTAGTTTTTTATTTGAAGGGGATGCAGAAAAAATAAGTGAAACAGAAATGATAACTAAAGGATATAATTTAAGTTGTGATGTTTTAAAGATTGGACATCATGGAAGTAGAACTGCTACCTCAGATGAATTTCTAAAAGAAACTCATCCGAAAATATCAATAATAAGTTGTGGTCTTAATAACGATTATGGCCATCCGCATAAACCTACACTAACAAAACTAAATGCAATAAATTCAAAAATATACAGAACTAATAAAGATGGTACAGTTATTCTTGAAAGTGATGGAATTAAGATTTCTAAAAAGTAAGAGTTTAAGCCTTAAAGCCTAAACTCTTATAAGTTCTTTTTATTACCTTTTATTAAGATATAGACCCCTGAAACTATTAATAAAGCTGGCACAATACAATTCTTTATTGTGGCCCTTATAATATTAAAGATATTATCACCTAATACTTGATTTAAAACTGCAATAACACCAATGAAAATAAATATTATAGCTACTAAATTCCACTTATTATTAAGAATTCTTGAGTCGATTGAGCTTATTGTTTCCGATGAAATTGGAGTATCATCCTTAATAATGAACCCCGAATCTTGTAATTGTTCGCCTCTTCTATATCTATTTGCAACATTAAAGGTATCAAAGAATAGATATAACCAAAGTGGTATCTTAATCATTGTTCCAATCCAATTCATGTCTAGTACATTAAATACAGGTGAGATTAAAAGATATATTATTAAAGCCTCGGCGCCTTTTTTAACCAGACCATAGTACATATATCCAACACCTGGAATAAGCGCAGCAATAAAAGTTAAAAACCCACTTTTTCTTTCCATAAAATCAGTCTCCTTTAAAATATTCTATAAAATTATCATTGTAATTATATTGAAGAAATGCCTCAGCATTTCTTACTTTATATTGCAAATCCACTAACTTATACTGAATTACAGGTACACTTAACAACCCAATTATTATACCTCCAAATATAAAACTAACGGCTGTTACCTTTAAGGGACTATTATTAAAATTAAATATTTCAAAGGTATATTTCTTATGCCTTTGTTGCTGAATTTTATTTAAAAGCGTTGCGTTATAATTTTCAGTAATTAAAAAGTTACTATTAGAGTTTTCTATTATGATATCTAAATCATCTCTTTGTTCCTGCATGATAAATACCCCTCCTTTTCAAATTCAATTTTTAATTTCTTCTTGCCCCTGTAAATTCTACCTTCTACAGCTTTTGCTGAAATTTTTAAAACGTTTCCAATTTCAGATTGACTTAACCCTATATAATAGTATAAAACTATAGGTACTTTTAACTCTTCAGTTAGATTATTAATACTATCTGTTATATAATTTTTATTATCATGATCTATTGTATCTTCCCTATAAATATTTAATAGTCCTGTGAGGAATCCTTTTATACTTCTCTTTCTTTTATAGTCTAGGCACCTGGATACAGTTATTCTATAAATAAATGTGGATAAAGAGCATTCTTCTCTAAACCTACTTATACTATTATATAATGTAATAAAAACCTCTTGAGATAAGTCTTCAGCCTCATGATAATCATTTGTATATGAGTAGCAGAGGGAAATTATCTTCTTCTTGTAGGAATCTACTAGTTGTAGAAATATTTCATTATTTCTATTCTTTAATCCTTCGATAATTTCCTGTTCTTGCAAATAGCTCACTCCTGACTTTCGATATTTACAGTACCATGATCAACCTCAACACTAATTTTATCTTCTCCACTACCGTAAGTTCTTTTTATTCCCGCATTAACAATGTTAGACCCATTTACGGATGAAACACCCATATCTATATCTGCCTTTATTTCAACATTCTTATCTTCAGTCCTCAAATCTATTTTACCATTATTCATATTTAAATTTACATTTTTGCTTAATTTATTATTCACGTTTATTATACCATTGTTCATTTTAATATCCATATTCTCTGCATCACCATTTATTTTTACACTTCCATTATCTATATTAAGAATATAATCGGCCTTAAAATCACCATCATTACTATCAAATTTCAAATTGTTAGCGGTGATCTTTATTTGAAATTTATTAGGAACATAAATTACTATATCGGCAAGTTTAATATTATTATTGTCCATACTTATGTTACATTCACTTCCACTAACTTCTTCATTAATAGAATATTCTAGAACTCCTTTTTTTACTGATATATTTCCTTCTATTTTAATATTGCTGTCCACGGATTTTTTTATCTCTACACTACCATTATCTAATTCAAAGTTTAATTTATCACCTTTAAACACTATAGTTTTATTAATGTTAATTTTCTCGTATCGTTTGTCAAAAATGTTATTCCAATTACTAGGCATACTTACATCAAATATACCTGTAAAACCCTCTTTAACTCCATTAAAAATATTGGAGAACATAAATAATAAAACTACAAATATTATTAATGGATTAAAACCAACTCGTCTATTATCTTCTTTAGAATTAAAATAAAATAGTATTTCTATACCAATTATTATAAAGATTATTGGCCAGCACTTAAATAATGACATTGCTAAAGTTGTATTGTTTTGATTTAATATCATCCAAATACCAAAGAAAATTAATCCTATAGCAGATGATAGTGTACCTACTCGTTTCACATAATTCACCCCTTTTTAATTTTTCACTAATATAGACGTAATGAGTTTATATTATCCCATATAAAAAAATAAATATATTTGGTAGTCAAAAAATAAAAAAAGACTACTATTAAGTAATCTTATAATTATTAAAAATATGGCTCCAAGACAGGGGCTCGAACCCTGGACACTTCGGTTAACAGCCGAATGCTCTACCGACTGAGCTATCTCGGAACGTTTTTCAAAAATATGAGTCTTGACCTGGCAACAACCTA
>JACMJL010000261.1 GCA_014380625.1 Clostridiaceae bacterium | reverse complement strand
AAGAAGATTGGAAACAAGCTTTAAAATCAGGAGATAAATTTAGAGCAACTACTATTACTATGGCTAAAGCTGCAGTGTTGCAAGTCGAAAAGTCTGATGGTTTAAAGTTAGATGATGAGCAAGTTATCCAAATTTTAGCTAAAGAAGTAAAGATTCGAAGAGAATCCTTACTTGAATTTGAAAAGGGGAATAGGCAAGATCTAGTTGACCAGAATAACTCTGAGATAGAAATCTTGTTAACTTACCTTCCTAAGCAGTTAACCAAAGAAGAAATTGCAGAATTTGTAAAACAAGGTATCGAAGAAGTGGGAGCAAATAGCGTAAAAGATATGGGTAAGGTTATGACTGTTCTTAAACCTAGACTTAATGGTAGGGCAGATGGTAAATTAGTCAGTCAAATAATAAAAGAATATTTAAATAAATGATTAAAAGGTTCAGTTTTGAACCTTTTTTATTTTTTTGTAAGCATTTATCTGAAGTTTATATCATAAGTTAGTATGAAAGAATTTTAAAGGGGTAAATCTATGGAGAATAAAATAAATAATGCTAAGGAAGTGCTAGCAAAAAGACTTGATTTTCCTAAGGAAATTATGCTGGACTTGCCAAAAATAACTATTACAGGAGACAATGAGATTGATATAGAAAACCATAAAGGAATCATGTCATTTGAAGAGTATGAAGTAAAAATAAATTCTAAGGTAGGTTTTATAGTAATTAAGGGAAGTAGATTTGAAATTCTATTTATAGGTGGAACAACTATAAGTATAAGCGGAATTTTTAAATCTATTACATATGAAGGCTATGACCAAATTTAACTTAAACGCATATAAAAAAGGAATTCTGACTCTTCAAATAGAAACATTAAGGCCTGAGAAATTCATAAATTTACTCTGGGAAAATGGTATTTACATAAAAAAAATCAAGAAAAGAAATGTTGTCTCTTTAATAATGGAAGTAAATTTAAAAGATTATGAAAAAATAAAAGAGGTAGCAGATAAAACTAGAACTAAAATTAAAATTCTAGATAGAAACGGAATTGTATTCTCTTTTATTAGTTATAAAAAAAGAACAGCATTTTTCATAGGGAGTGTAGCATTTTTGTGGATTTTGTATGTTCTATCAACTTTTATTTGGGAAATTCAAGTTGTAACAGAACATAATGTTTCACCATATGAAATTAGGCAACAATTAAAAGCAATAGGAATTACTATTGGAATAAATAAAAATAAGTTGGATATAAAGAAAATTGAAAGTAGTATTGTTAATCA
Source organism: Clostridiaceae bacterium (assembly GCA_014380625.1). Classification (GTDB taxonomy): domain Bacteria; phylum Bacillota; class Clostridia; order Clostridiales; family Clostridiaceae; genus JACMJL01. Next base: position 13,085 of record JACMJL010000261.1, on the reverse strand, counting down.
TAATGAAAATATTATGTGGGTAAAAGTAAGAACAGAAGGTTCTAAATTAAGAGTGGATATTTCTGAAAGACAAATACCTCCAACTATTACATTAGATAATACACCTTGCAATCTTATTGCTAGAAAAGATGGGCAGATCATTAGGGTGTATACTATAGCTGGAACCTTAATAATTAAACCTGGAGATATAGTTAAAAAGGGACAGTTACTTGTGAGAGGGGAGCAAGGAAAAGAAGGAAGCATTAATCAAGTTCATGCTAATGGAACTGTGATTGCAAAAACCTACCATGAGGAAGTTAAAGTTGTCCCAATTAGTGGAAGCGAAAGGCGCAAGACTGGAAATGAAACAAATAATTATTATATTCAGGTAAATAATAAAAAAATCTATTTGAAAAATTCTAGAATTAACTACGAAAAATATGAAAAGAAAATAGACAATAGTGGATTTATTAAAAAAGAATCGTACCTTGAGGAGAAGGATAATAAATTTAATTTAGATTATATAAAAGTTGTTGAAGACACTTCAAATGAACTTTATTCAAAGGTGATTGTAAATTTAGATAAATCTGTTAAAATAGTAGATAAAGCTGTGGAATATAAACTAGAAGAAAATAATTGTAGGGTGAGGATTCTTGTTACAGTTGAAGAGAATATTGCCGTGCCTGATACTATACAGCCCTAAAATAAAATAGAGAAACAAAAGGGAGTTTAATTATGAACTTGATTAAAATCAGAAATTTGATTAAGCGAAGTAGCATAAAGGTAATATTAATATTTATGGTTACCTTTATCTTATTATTAGCAATAATGATAACGTCAAGAGTTACAAAAACTTACTCTTTTCAAATTGGGGAAATTGCAAAAGAAGATATTGAGGCTACTCGAGAAGTTACGGATCAAATAAGTACAGAAAGTTTAAAGAAGGAGAGCATCAATTCAGTAGCTCTTAAATATAGTAAAAAAACAGATGTGAAAATTAAATTGATAAATGAAATCAATTCTTTATTAAATGAGGCAATTCAATTAAAAGATACTAATTTGGATGAGAAAGCAAAGATAGATAAATTAAAAGATAATATTAATATGAATATTTCTGATATTGATTTTAAAACAATAATTAATTCTTCCAAGGAGGAATTGAAAAAGCTACAGGAATTTCTGGATAATACTATGAATTCATATTATGATTCTAATAATGTTGAAGAGGATAATGGAGATAATTCTAAAGAAGCAAAAGAGAGTATGAAGAAAGCAAAGGATTATATAGAACTTGCTTTTAACAGCGCTAACGGAACTGCAAAATTTTCAAAAGAACTTAAAGATATAGGAATAAAAATTGCTAATTTGCAAATAAAACCTAATTATTTTTATGATAAGGATACTACTGAACAGCTTAGAAAAGATGCCGAAAAAAGAGTAGCACCTGTAGTAATAAAAAAAGATCAAATTATAGTTAAAAGAGGAGAACCTGTTACTTTCATCCAAATAAGCATATTAAAAGATTTAGGCCTTTTAAATAATAATTCTAAGTTTGATTGGTACATATATGGAGTATTAGCAGGTCTAGTTTTGCTTGTTTTAATTTTGCAATGGTATTATCTGTACAAGTATCATGAAGAGGTTTTTAAAGATATTAGTAAGCTAGCCTTGCTAAATGTTTTGAATATTATAGCCTTAGTACTTGCACGGACCTTGAGTTTAATATCACCATTTCTTATTCCCTTTGCCTGTGTTCCAATATTAATATCATTGTTACTTAATCATAGAATTTCTATGACTATTAGTGTTCTTAACTGTATTTTAATTAGTGCAGTGGTTGGATTTAAGGTGGATATTACATTACTTGCAATTGTAAATGCAACTTTTTCAGGAATAATAATGAGAAAGATGGAACAGAGAAATGACATTATTTATTCAGCTTTACCTTTTTCTATAATAAATGTAACACTAACATTTTTTGTTGGGTTTCTAATGAGTAATAATATAATAGATGTAATTACAAAGTCTGGGTTTTCATTAATTAGTGCAATAATTTCTTCCGTTCTTGCTATAGGTTTTCTACCATTTTTTGAAAGTACCTTTGACATTATAACTACAGTAAAACTACTAGAATTGACAAATCCTAATCATGAGTTATTAAAAAGATTGTTAATAGAAGCACCAGGAACCTATCATCATTCCTTACTAGTTGCAAACTTAGCAGAGGTTGCAGCTTCGAAGGTAGGTGGAAACACTGTACTGACAAGAGTAGCATCTTATTATCACGATGTTGGAAAAATAAAAAGGCCTTATTTTTTCAAGGAAAATCAATTAGGAAATGATAACCCACATGATAAAATCACTCCAAATATGAGTGCATTAATTATAACCTCCCATGTGAAAGATGGGCTAGAAATGGCAAAAGAGTATAAACTTCCTAAGGTTATACAAAATATTATTGAACAGCATCATGGAAACTATTTAGTTAAATATTTTTACTTGGTGGTTAAAAATTCTAGTGATAATCCTGAGGAAATACAAGAAATGAATTTCAGATATCAGGGACCTATTCCTAATACAAAGGAATCTGGTATAATAATGCTTGCAGATGCAGTAGAAGCTTCCGTTAGATCTATTGCTAATCCCACTAATGGTAAAATAGAAGAAATGGTTAATAATATAATTAAAGAAAGATTAAATGAAGGACAATTAGATCATTGCGACTTAACTTTAAAAGATATTGATATTATTAGAAAATCTTTTTTGAAGTCACTTTCAGGAATCTACCACAAGCGAATTGAGTATCCAAATGATAAATGGGAAAATAAAAGATAGGAGTACTTTAATGATTTTATTAGATAATAGGCAGTCAAAGATTAATATAAATGACGATTTAGTTAAATCAATTGAGGAGGTAATTGACTTTGCCTTAAATTCTGAAAAATTAGTCTTGGATTATGAGGTTAGTATAATATTTGTAGATAATCAGAAAATAAGAGAAATTAATAACCAATTTAGAAATATTGATAAAGAAACGGATGTATTATCTTTTCCTATGCTGGAATACCCTGAAGGTAAGGTTTATAAAGATATATATTCTTGTTCAAAGCTAGAGGATAGCTTTTTTGATGAAGGCAAATTAGTTTTAGGTGATATTGCTATTTCTTTAGAGAAAGCTCTGGAACAAAGTAAAGATTTCGGACACTCTTTCCAGCGAGAAACTGCGTACTTAACGGTTCACTCTATACTGCATCTTTTAGGATATGACCATATGGTGGAAGCGGAAAAAGAAATTATGAGAAAAAGAGAAGAAGAAATTCTTAATAACTTTAGTTTAAAGCGATAAAATTGAAAAAATTCAAACCTATTTTTACGAATGAATTGGTGGTAGATATTATGAAAATTAGAAAACTTCTTGATAGCTTTAATTATGCCATAGAAGGATTAGTTTATTCAGTTAGAACTCAAAGAAATATGAGAATACATATGGCTGCTACAATGATCATTCTGCTGGCGTGTTTTGGATTCAATATTTCAAAAGTTGAAATATTAATTGTAACAATCACCATCACTATGGTGGTTTTAGCTGAGATGGTTAACACAGCAATTGAATGTGCACTAGATGCTACAACGAATTATTACCATCCTTTGGTGAAAATAGCTAAAAATGTGTCTGCGGGAGCGGTATTAATAACTGCGCTAAATGCCGTAGTTGTGGGATATGTTGTCTTCTGGGATAAGTTTAGTCCGCTTACTTTTACTCTACTTAAGAAAGTGAGAAATTCAAACCCTTACATGATATTTTTTATTTTAATAGTAGTGTCAATTGCTACTTTAGTGGTTAAGGCAATATTTGGAGAGGGAACTCCATTAAAAGGTGGAATGCCAAGCGGACATAGCGCAATAGCTTTCTCTATTTCAACTGCTATTGCACTAATAACTGTTGAGCCTGTAATAATAGTACTAAGCTTTATACTTGCTTTAATCGTGGCCCAGAGTAGGGTGGATTCTGAAGTTCATTCTGTCTTAGAAGTTATTTTTGGTGCACTTTTTGGATCATTTTTAACTATTTTTATTTATAAACTATTCACATAACATAAATATTTTTAGAAGTTTTTGAGTTATTTTATTTAAATATTGAATTAAGAGCAATTAGTGTTATACTTTATATACAATATTAAAATTGGATAGGTTTTCATGGAGGTAGCAATTATGGAAGTTAAGGAACTTATTATTCAAGCCATAAAGGCAAAAGAAAATGCGTATGTGCCTTATTCTAACTTTAAAGTTGGCTCAGCAATTTTAACTGAGGATGGCACTATGTATACTGGTTGTAATATAGAGAATGCATCGCTTGGAGCAACTAATTGTGCCGAAAGAACTGCAATATTTAAAGCTGTATCTGAGGGTCATAAAGTGATTAAAGCAATTGTAATTGTGGGAAACGTTAATAGCCATACTTTTCCCTGTGGTATCTGTCGACAGGTTATTAATGAATTTGCAGCTGAAGATATTAAAATAATCGTAGCAAAAAATGAAAGTGAATATTTAGTTAAAACTATGGAAGAAATATTGCCAGGAGCTTTTTCTAAAGAAGATCTAGGAAAGTAGGAGAATATATGTTTAAATCGGGATTTGTGACTATACTAGGAAGACCTAATGTTGGTAAATCTACTCTAATGAATTATTTAATGGGTGAAAAGTTGTCTATCGTTTCATGTAAACCTCAAACCACAAGAAATAATATTCAAACTATTTTAAATGGTGAAGGATATCAAATGATTTTTGTAGACACACCAGGAATTCATAAGCCAAAACATAAACTTGGTGAATTTATGGTTAAGCTTGCCGAAGATTCAGTTAAAGACGTAGATTTAATTCTCTTCTTAACTACTCCAGATGTGGAAATGGGGAGAGGGGATATCTATATATTAGATCAATTACGGGAAAAGAAAATTCCTGTAATATTGGTAATGAATAAAATTGACGAGAATACTCAAGATAGAGTGGCAAAAAGCCTTCAAAATTACGCTGAAGTTTTTAGTTTTACAGAAGTTGTTCCTATTTCTGCCCTTAAAGGCAAAAATGTGCAGGATCTTTTAACTTGTATGCTTAAGTTAATGCCTGAGGGACCTCAGTATTATCCTGCTGATATGATAACTGATCAAAATGAAAAGTTTATTATATCAGAAATCATTAGAGAAAAAGCATTAAGATTATTAAGTGAAGAGGTTCCACATGGAATCGCTATTGATATTTTATCTATGAAAAAGAATGAAAAGGATATTTACCATATAGAAGCAGAATTAATTTGCGAAAAGGATTCCCATAAGGGAATAGTAATTGGTAAAAATGGTTCTATGCTTAAAAAGATATCTCAATATTCTAGAGAAGACATAGAAAAGTTTTTAGGCCTAAAAGTAAATCTTAAGATATATGTTAAAGTTAGAAAAGAATGGAGAGATAACTCTTTATTTCTTAGAGAATTTGGATATAAATAATCCAATTAGGGTATAATAGGGATATTAATGCGAATTTTTGCTTAATTGTGCATAGGAGATGGTTTTCTGTCAATTTTTAAAACAAGGGCACTAGTTTTGAAAAACAAAGATTTCAAGGAAAATGATAGATTAATTTGGTTATTTACAGAGAAATTGGGTAAGATATCAGTTGTAGTTCAGGGTGCAAAAAAAGCAAAAAGTAAAAATATGTCATTGACGCTACCCTTTTGTTATGGGGAGTTTGTAGTGTTTAAAGGTAAGAGTATGTACACTTTGAATGAGGGTGAAATAGAAGAATCCTTTCAAAGTTTGTTAACAGATTTGGACACATTAACCTATGCATCTTATTTGAATGAACTAGTTGAAATTTCTATGGTAGAAGAAGAAAGTAATAAAGAACTTTTTAAAGATCTAATAATTACTTATTATTTAATTAGAAATAAGGTTGGGGATCTTGAGAGTTTGATTAGGGCTTTTGAAGTGAAGTTGTTAAGACATACTGGTTATGGTTTGAATTTAGAAAACTGTTGTCAGTGTGGCAAAAAAATAAATACAAGTAATTTAATTAGTATTCAATATTTCGGTGTTATTTGTAGCGAGTGCAATAGAAGTTCTGCATATATCCTTAGCTTTGCAGCAGTTAACACTCTTAAATATTTGATTAAAATCCCTTTAGAGAATGTTTATAAAATAGCTATTTCTAAAGAGGTAAAAGAAGAACTGGAAAGTTTATTGAGCATTTTTATTTCACAAAGTTATTCTAAAAAACCTAACAGCTTAGAGTTTATTAAATTATTAAGGAGTGATAAAAATGAATGAAATCACATTGGAAAAAATTGACATTATTCGTGAAAGAACCGGTGCAAATTATTCTGAAGCAAAGGAAGCACTAGAATTATCAGAAGGAGATGTAATTGAGGCATTAATTTACATGGAAAAGAACTCTGTTTCTAAAAAACAAGAAATGTATCAAACTGCAGAAGAGTTTGTTAATTGGTTAAAAGAATTAGTTAAAAAAGGTAATGTAAATAGAATAGTTGTTAAAAAAGATGATAAAACAGTATTTGATATCCCTGTAAATGCAGGAGTTGCAACTGGATTCGTAGGACTAATATTTCCAGGAATACTAGCCATAATTGGAGTTGGAACAGTGGCAGCTGTATTTACAAATTTCACTATTGAAATTACTAAAACAGATGGGTCTGTTGAGGTAGTTAATAAGATAATTAAAAGTACAGCCAACAATGTAAAAGATAAGGTTAGTGATTTCGCAAACGAAGTAATGGATAAATTTAATCATAAAAAGGAAAAACAAGAGCCAAAAGAGCAAGTTAAAAAAGAAAATGAAGAAGAAAATGTTTATAAATATACTGTTAAATTTGATGATATTGAAGACGATAGTAAGTAAACCCAAGGTCGGCAGATTTCTTATTTGCTGACTTTTTGGTTGAAAAATGTTTACTTAGAATAATTTAAATGATATACTATTTATTGATATTGTAACCATTATTATGGCTGTAATATTTCGAAAGAGGGTGTAAGAAATTAAATTATCACCAAGACAAGAAGAAATAATAAGATTAGTTAAAGAATCTCAACCAATTACTAGTGAGCAATTAGCTTCTAAGTTAAAGCTAACACGTGCTGCGTTGAGACCAGATTTAGCTATACTTACCATGACCGCAATATTAGAGGCAAGGCCAAAGGTAGGCTATATTATTTCTAAAAAACCCTCTTATAGTTTAGTCTACGAGTACATAAGAAATATTAAGGTACAGGATATAATGTCAAAACCTATTGTTGTAGAGGAGCAGACTACAGTGTATGATGCAATTCTACAGTTGTTTTTAAATGATGTTGGTACATTATTTATAGAAAGTGATGGCTATTTAGCTGGTGCTGTATCTAGAAAAGATTTTCTCAAAACAGCTATTGGTGGCATGGATTTACATAAAGTTCCTGTAGGGGTTATTATGACGAGAATGCCTAAAATTATTTTAGTGAGACCTGATGATACTGCTTACTTTGCAGCTGAAAAAATCATAGAACATGAGGTGGATTCATTACCTGTAGTTCAACGAGTTTTTGAAGGTGGAAGAGAAGCATATAAGATTATTGGTAAGGTGTCGAAAACAAATATAACAAGAGTATTTGTAAAAATAGGAGAAGCTAGCTCATCCTATTCTTAATTCAAGGTACTAATTGGAGATTTACTCCGTTAGAATATACAAAAAATTAAAATTCGGAGGGGATATTATAATGGCAAACAAAAAGTTTGTGTATCTTTTTAGTGAAGGTACAGATGATATGAAGAACCTACTTGGTGGAAAAGGTGCTAATTTGTCAGGAATGACAACATTAGGAATTCCTGTACCACAAGGTTTTACAGTAACAACAGAGGCTTGTAACAGATATTATGACGATGGAAAGAAAATATCGGAAGATGTTATAGCTGAAATTGAAGCAGCAATGGTTGAATTAGAAAAAATCAGTGGTAAGCAATTTGGAAGTAACACTAATCCACTTTTAGTTTCAGTTAGATCTGGAGCTAGAGTTTCAATGCCAGGAATGATGGATACAATTCTTAATCTTGGTTTAAATGATGAAACTGTTGAAGTTATGGCTAAGCTTACAAATAACCCTAGATTTGCTTATGATTCATACAGAAGATTTATTCAAATGTTCGCTGACGTTGTTATGGACGTTAAAAAGAGCTTATTTGAAGGTCTATTACATAATATGAAAGAAGCTAGAGGCGTTAAGTTTGATACAGAGTTAACTGCAGAAGACTTAAAAGAATTAGTTGCTCAGTTTAAAGAATTATATAAAAAAGAAAAAGGGGAAGTTTTCCCAAGCGATCCAAAGTCTCAATTAATTGAATCAGTAACGGCTGTATTTAGATCATGGGATAACCCAAGAGCTAATGTTTACAGAAGATTAAATGATATTCCAGGTAACTGGGGTACAGCAGTTAATGTTCAAGAAATGGTATTTGGTAATAAAGGAGAAACTTCAGGTACTGGCGTTGCTTTCTCAAGAGACCCATCTACTGGAGAAAAGAAGATATATGCTGAGTACTTAATGAATGCACAAGGCGAAGACGTTGTTGCTGGTATTAGAACACCAGAAGACATATCTACACTTGAAAAAAGAAATAAAGCAGTGTACGACGAATTCATGAGCATAGTTAATACTCTTGAAAATCATTATAAAGATATGCAGGATATGGAATTTACTATTGAAGATGGTAAGTTATATTTCCTACAAACAAGAAATGGTAAGAGAACAGCACAAGCTGCTTTAAAAATAGCTGTAGATTTAGTTGAAGAAGGTCTTTTAACTAAAGAACAAGCAATATTTAAAGTTGATCCAAAACAACTTGATACATTATTACACCCTGCATTTGATAGTGCTGCAATTGCTGCTGCTACTATACTTGCAAAAGGACTTCCAGCATCTCCAGGAGCTGCTTGTGGTAAAGTTGTATTTACTGCAGAAGAAGCTAAAGAAAGACATGCAGCAGGCGAAAAGGTTGTTCTTGTTAGACTTGAAACTTCACCAGAAGATATCGAAGGTATGATTGCTGCTGAAGGTATATTAACAGTTAGAGGTGGAATGACTTCTCATGCTGCAGTTGTTGCTAGAGGCATGGGAACATGTTGCGTAGCTGGTTGTGGAGAGGTTAAAGTTAATGAAGATGCAAAATACTTCGAAATTAACGGTAGAAGATTTACAGGAAATGATTTCATTTCTATAGATGGAAGCACCGGAGCAGTTTATGGAGAAGCTATACCAACAGTAGAGCCAGAAATTAGTGGTTATTTCGGAACATTTATGGCTTGGGCTGATGAAATCAGAAGCTTAAAAGTTAGAACAAATGCTGATAGTCCATTAGATGCTCAAACAGCTGTTAAATATGGTGCTGAAGGTATTGGTCTTTGTAGAACAGAGCATATGTTCTTCGCTGAAGAAAGAATTGCTGCAATCAGAGAAATGATAGTTGCAAAAACAGAAGCTGAAAGAAGAAAAGCTCTTGCTAAGTTATTACCAATGCAAAGACAAGACTTTGTAGGTATCTATGAAGCAATGGAATTCAGACCTGTAACAATTAGATTCCTTGATCCACCACTACATGAGTTCCTTCCAACTGAAACAGAAGATATCAAAGCTCTTGCTGTTGAAATGGGATTAACTTTTGATGAATTAAAAGAAACTATTGAATCATTACATGAATTCAACCCAATGATGGGTCATAGAGGTTGCAGACTTGCAGTTTCCTACCCTGAAATAGCTGAAATGCAGACTAGAGCTGTAATTGAAGCTGCTTTAATAGTTAAGAAAGCTAAAGGATATGATATAGTTCCTGAAATCATGATTCCACTTGTTGGAGAAATTAAGGAATTAAAATATGTTAAAGATGTAGTTGTTAGAATCGCTGATGCGATAATAGCAGAATCAGGCACAGACATGAAATATCATGTTGGTACAATGATAGAAATCCCAAGAGCAGCTCTTACTGCTGATGAAATTGCTACAGAAGCTGAGTTCTTCTCCTTTGGAACAAATGACTTAACTCAGATGACTTTTGGTTTCTCAAGAGACGATGCTGGTTCATTCTTAAAAGATTATTATGAAAAGAAAGTTTACGAATTTGACCCATTCCAGAAGTTAGATCAAAATGGAGTAGGTAAATTAGTTAAAATGGCTGCTGAATTAGGTAGATCAGTAAGACCTGATATCAAACTTGGTATCTGTGGAGAACACGGTGGAGATCCTTCTTCAATCGAATTCTGTCATAATGTAGGTCTTAACTATGTATCTTGTTCACCATTTAGAGTACCAGTTGCAAGACTTGCAGCTGCACAGGCTCAGGTTAGAAATCCAAGACCATCTCAAAAATAAAACTAATAGTATAAACATAGTTTAAATGCCTTATACAATGGGTATTTGAGGCTATACATACTATAAAAATATAGGGTATTGTTATTTTAAAATCATTAGTGATTTTGGGTGCAATACCCTATTTTTTATATATAAATTTATATTAGGAAGGGAAAGTTAAATAAAAAAAAGATACCGCATGCGGCACCCTTTTTTATTTAAATTTTTCATCTATATATTGTTTTAATCCGTTTGCAAAAGTAAGCTGTTCATTACTTTTCTCACAAGCCTTACTTAGTAAGGTATAAAAGGCTGCTTTATTACATTTTTTTATATTGTTATAATAATCCCTAGATATCTTCCAATACTTTTGTGGGAAGGTAAGATAAACTAATATATATTTGTATTCATCTATATTTTGTGGCCTTATTGCATCATATACATTTAAACATTCCTTAACTAATTCTAAGTTCCATAAGGTACCTTCTCTTTTCATTAGTCTTCTTAAAAAATAGGAAACATCATGTACAGAATAATCTAAAGAACATTTATCAAAGTCAATTACCCAGATATTATTCTTATCATCTATAATTAAGTTCTTGTTAACGTAATCCATATGGCATAAGGAAGAATTTAAATTATTAACATTTATTGTAGCAGCCACTTCCAAGGAAAGCTGAGAAAGAACTAAATTATCTTGAAAGTTTTCCAAGAAAAGTTTGGAGAAATTATCTTTATGTTTAAATGCCATATTCGAACATGTTAAAAGTTGTTCGAAATGCTTTTTTGAGGATATGTATATATCATCAAAAGAAGTACGAATTTTGCTACCAGAAATGGGTCTGAATTTTGAACTCACAAGGTGCATTTTTGCTAAGTTAGAGGAAGAACTTAGGAGATGATCAGTAGTATCATAATCGCATTTTACCCCAGTAACCCAAGGTGTAAGTATAAAGAGCATTCCTTCATAATTAACAAAGCGCTCTCTCTTAAGAGTTGGAAGTATTTTAGGTACATTTATATTATTTCTAGAGAACCATTCCATGGCAGAATAAATAAAGAGCAGATCTTCCTTTTGAAAATATACTTTTTTTAGGCAGAGGCATTCGGTTTCATTTTCTATCTTATAAACAGCTCTTTGTTTATCTGTATCTTTAAATTTTATGCTTGTAATATTACTATTTTCTAATCCGAAACTCGGTAGAACGAATTTTTTTACGTTTTCTTCAGATAATAGATTTATACTATATGCTTCAGCCATATTTGGCATTATATCACTCCTTAAAAGCTTATGTATAATAATATTAAAAATCTTTCAAAATTATACATTAAATAAAGGAGTTTTATTAAATTTATAGAATTTTATAATTATACACATTATCTAACTTTCAATTGGAGGAAATGTTATATGATAAGAGAAAAAATAGAGGGTAATGAAGACAAAATTTTAATAAACGCTGCCTGCCATTCTGCCAAGTCAAGGGGGAGAGCCGTCTATGAGGAAGATGATGAAATACGCACCTGTTTTATGTCGGATAGAGATAGAATAATTCATAGCAAATCTTTTAGACGTCTTAAGCATAAAACCCAAGTATATATTAAAACCTCTGGAGATCATTATAGAACTAGATTAACCCATACCTTAGAGGTTGCACAAGTAGCAAAAACTATAGGTAAGGGAATAGGCCTTAATGAAGATTTAATAGAGGCTATAGCTTTAGGTCATGATATTGGCCATGTAGCCTTTGCACATAATGGGGAAGAGGTATTGAATGAATTATTACCTGGAGGGTTTAGACATAATGAAAATAGTGTAAGGGTAGTAACTAAACTTGAAAAATTGGGAAAAGGATTAAATTTAAGTCCTGAGGTTTTAGATGGTATTTTACATCATAGTGGATTTTCCAATGGTACAGCAAAAGCCTTTACCTTAGAAGGGCAAGTTGTAAAATATAGTGACAAAATAGCCTATGTAAATCATGATATTGATGATTCCATAAGGGCTGGCTTATTAAAAAATGAAGATTTACCAAAGTCTATTATTGAGATATTAGGAAAAAGTCATAGTAAAAGAATTGATACTCTAGTTAAAGATTGTATTTATAATTCAATTTATAATATAGATAATAATAATATAGAGATATCTTTAAGTAATGAAATAGGGAATTCCTTAGCTCTTTTAAGGAAGTTTATGTTTGAGAGAATATATAAGGGACCTATTTTGAAAATAGAAAGGGATAAGGCTAAATTTGTTCTTGAACAAGTATTTAATTACTATATGAGGTTTCCTGAAAAAATGCCGACTTTTTATAAGGACATTTCAGATAAAGAAGGACTATGTCAAGGAGTAGCTGATTATATTTCAGGAATGAGTGATGATTATTGTTTAGTACTCTTTAGAGAACTTTATGTACCGAAATTTCTAATTTATTAAGAATATGGGAATAATATTATAGTGTTTATGAGAAAATACTATTTGACAAGATTAATAACAAGCAAGGTCTTCATACATACTTCAGTCACAGAATAAAATATAAATAACAATAGTACTAAAAATAGAAGGAAATTTGAATTTTATAAAGAATATATTATAATGTGAAACTGTAAAACCATAAAAAAATAATTCTAAAAGAAGGATTATAGTTTTTTTTGTCGAATATGTTAATGTTATTTCATATTGTTTTTTAAAGTGATTCAAATTATACAATAGAAGGTGGGATTTTT
>JACMJL010000260.1 GCA_014380625.1 Clostridiaceae bacterium | reverse complement strand
ACAGCCTATGATACCTTTTCTCTGAAACACATTGTTCTCGCTTACTTTTCTCCATCATTGCTTTTATGGTATTTATAATATTCATAATACTTGTTATACTAGTTGCATTCTATTTATTTTTAATGCGAATTAGTATTAGGATTGCATCCCAAAAAGTCGTTTTACGACTTTTTTACGCAAGCTAGCTTGCGTTAAGTTGCAGGAAGCTGCAACTTGTATGCTATCTCAATGTGATTATCCAGCCTTCCGAAGAAGGCTGCTGCAAGTCATGCGCACTTAACTTGCAGCAGAAAGTCACTAAGTGACTTTCTGGGAGATAATCATATTATATGTTAGTTATTATAGCAATATAGAATAAAATATTCAAGGGTTGAATTTATTTGTTATTGGAACTAATATTACGCTAAATATAAATAGAATAAATTACTATTAGCTGAAGGCAATGGTTTCAAAAGTAACTTTATCCTGCTTATTTCTACATCCTATTGTGTAATCATTTCATCAATTTTCTTTTTGCTCTTTAGTTCTGCTAATTTCTTCTTAATTTCCTCAGCACCTTTTTTTGTATCTTCAATTTTTTCTTCTACTGTCATGTTTTTTTGTCTTTCGTAATTCTCATATCTTATCTGGTGTATATCTTCAATTGTAAACTTGTCGCTTATCATTCTTCTTCATCTCCTTCCAACATCATTACAGGTGGTAAAATCAAAACTTCTCTGAATCCCAACAACTTATTTACGGCTTGAAGCTTAGTCATTGTTTTAATGTTTACAAAATGCTTGAAATTCCAACTGACTATCAAGTCGCAATTAATCACCGTAGCTATAGCCATATGTCTGCAATCGTCATAACTTTTTTTATTTAATACTCCATATTCAATATATCTTTCTGAAACCTCTAAAGACTCCTTACTTTCTTCAACCTTCAAAAAGTCTATTTGGCTAAGTGAAGACAATAGCGCCGTCCTTTTGGGTTCATTGCATTTTACTAATTCATTAAATGTAACATCAGAAATAAATACTTCATATTTTCCCTTTTTTATTTCCTCCCAAAACCTCAAAGTATCCTGCATTTTTCAGGCGTATCTTCTGCCTGTAAGTGGCTTATTACAGAAGTATCCAAATATATTTTCTGCTTACGCATTTTATATGTCACCTTCCTTTGCTCTGTTAATTATATAATACTATTAAATTAATATGATATCAACAGAATCGGAGTCTTACACGGAAAGAATGTCAGTATATTTGGAAGTATTACATTAAATCCTATAATGAGTTATATATTTAATTTGAAAAATCTAAATAGTACATTCCAGATTCATTTTATGGATTTTTTCTAAATTTCTTCCTTCATTTTGTTAACAGCATCTTGTCTTCTAGAATTTTTTTCAATTAAATTCTTTTTCAAAATATCATCATTTGTTTTTTCAAGTATTTCGTTTGCAACTTCAGCATTGTGCATAGTTTTATTAATTTTTGTTTTAACCCTTTCTTCTTCATTTACACGATTATCTGGATTGTGAGTTTGTTTCATAGTTAATTACTCCTTTGCTTTGTTTTATTTATTTAAGTTAATACGAATTAGTATTATGCCCACGAAAAAGTTTTGTAGACATCAAAAATCCAATTGTACGGCAACCTACTTGACTACATTTTTGGTAAATAATACAATGTAGTAATCTTATAAAATAAAATTTATTATCTGTATAATAAAATAATGCTTGTGGAATGAAGTACAGTAAGATTCTATTAAGCATAATAATTTAGATTAATTTAGGTACAATGTGGAGGTAATTAAACAAAATGGATTTGGAAATTATTATTGTAGTTGCTTTGAATTTTATTATAACGTTAATAGGTACTTTAGCATATGCTGTTAGGTTAGTAGGTGTTAGAACTGGAAAAATAGCTATTTCTTTTGCTTTATTTAACGCACTCACCCTTTTATCTAGTACAGCAAATGTATTTCAATTGCCCATTCTAACTAAATATGTAGACACATCTCAAAACTCTGAAAATTTGATTTTCACATTTAACCTCCTAATGCTTGTAGTATTGTTTGCTACTGTTACTGGAGCAGTTCTAATACCAACCTTTCAAAGAATATTCTCAAAAGCAGTTGAATCCTTTTCAATTGAAAAATCTTTGTTTAAACTTATTTTACATAGTTTTTCAAAGTCTGGTGTTAAATATATTAAGAAATGCGTGGCTATACCTGTAAAAAGTAATTTCACAGATATGAGTTTTAAAAAGTTACCTGTTAAAATATTTATTTATAATGTAATAACAGTAGCCCTTTTAACAGCAGGAGTATTTGCTCCAATATATGCTGGAAGTTTGGAACCTGATTTAAGCGCAACCTGCATAACCTTATCAGGTATAATAAATGGCATAGCAACGATTCTATTATCTCTGTTTGTCAATCCATATTTGTCCATATTAACAGATGAAGTTATAGACGGAAAATATAGTGAAGCAGACTTTAGAGGTTGTGTAGTTGGTATGGTTGGAAGCAAAATATTGGGAACTGCTCTCTCCTTTTTGATATTTATACCTGCAGCTTATGCAGTTGTTTTTGTAGCAAGAATAATATAAAATGTTGTTGAATATACGAAGATGAATTGGGGATTAAAATGAAGAAAAAAGAGAGCATAAAGAAAAATATTTTAATAGGAATAGTTGCTGTTCCACTAATAGGATTACTTTTCAGAACTCGAACGCCCTCTATTAAAGGTCATAAAAATAGCATTAGCACAATGAAACAAGTTTTAATTAATGGTACAAAACATGAGATTATGATTAGAGGTAATAATAAGGATAATCCTGTGATTATCTTTGTACATGGAGGTCCAGGTTGCCCTGAAACTCCTTATGTTAGAAAATATCAAGATTTATTAGAGAGAGATTTCACTATTGTTCACTATGATGAAAGGGCTACAGGAAAGTCATTTCACTTCTTTGAAGACTATTCAAATTTATGTATAGATTTGCTTGTAGACGACTTAATAGCACTTACTGATTATATTAGTCGGAAATTGGGTACAAAGCAAATTATATTAGCTGGGCACTCCTTTGGAACAATTGTGGGTATAAAAACAGCTCGCAAAGCACCTGAGAAGTATTTAGCCTATGTAGGCATAGGGCAAATAGGCGATTTTTGGAAAGGTGAAATAGAATCCTTCGAGTATGCCTTAGAACAGGCCACGTTGCAGAATAATGTTCAAGATATCAAGGAAATAGAAGCTTACCGAAAAAGTGTACATGATCATAAAGAATCTTTTCCAAGAAACTTTATTAGGAAATATGATGGAGCAGTGCGACTAATTAATGAAAAGAGTGATATGGTTACAGGAATATTACTAAACCCAGAATATAATTTAGTTGATGCTATCCGTGCAAGTAACGGTCTTGTTATTTCAGATAAAGTACTTTGGAAAGAGGTAAAAGAGGATGTCAATCTTCCAAAGGAAGTGACAGAATTAGAAATACCTTGCTATTTTGCAATGGGAAAGTATGACTATTTAACTCCTGCAAACACGGCAAAAGAATACTTCGATTCCATAACTGCACCTGTAAAAGAATTTATAGTTTTTGACCACAGCGCACACTATCCTCAATTTGAGGAGAAGCAGAAATTT
>JACMJL010000259.1 GCA_014380625.1 Clostridiaceae bacterium | reverse complement strand
TTTTATAGATATGTAATTTTTAAAATATAGATTCGATCTTTTATAAACTAAGAACTTTTAATTTCCCTTCACAAAATTATCTCTAAGGGTATTGCTGATAACGTTCCGTACTCCCGACGTTCCTCAGCCCTAGAGCGACCGCACTTAGGCTGAGGAATGTGCGAAGCGTACGGGAGTATTTTGTTAGTTGCAGTTATCAGCCACTGCACCATCAATCTAAACAAACTTAGTACAGCCTTATTCCAAATCTGCACCACTTGCGTATACATCTATGTCTAGTGAAAGATCAAATTCTGAAAGTCTTTTAATAGTTTCCTTCGAAAGGTTAACCCCCCACATCTGATCCTTATAACCACAATAAAAAATTGAAATATCTAGACTCGCAATCTTAGATAAATTCTTAAACTCTTTTCCCCTTGCGAATATGAAATCTAGTAGTTGACTTATTTTGTCCTCTACTTCACCAGTCATTTTCTCATTTAATCTAAATATAAATCCACTTTCCTCATGACGATTTTCGCTTTTACCTTTTCTCTCTCCCTCATTCCATTTACGCTTAGGATTTATTCCTACTATGCTTATTAAATTTTCAACATCTTCGTTATCTGATGTTACAATTAAATCTACATAGTTTCCTGCGGAAGTTCCAACAGTTCTTAATGAAAGCTCAGGAGTTAAATCTATATATACAACAAGATAGTAGTCCTCATTTTCTAATTGAAAGTATACTTCTGCATAATCACCATCTTTGGAATAAATTATATCTTCTATAACTGGAGATTCTGATTTAATAATCACAGGGCATACTTTTAAAAATTGCAATGTTAATTCGAGCGATGGATTTAATATTTCATTAATTGCTATGTTTTCAATAAAATTATTCATTGTGTTACTCCTTAAGTAATTTAATAAATTGATACAAAAGATAAAACTTCCAACTGATAATTGCAACTAACGTCTTGTGTCCCCGACGGACTAGCCACTTAGCCAGACTTGGCTTAGTGGGTGGACTGTTGGGGACATGTTGTTAGGCGAAGGTCAAACTACTATTTCACATTTTTGCACATGTTTTTTACTTCTATTAACAGATATGAAACAACTGAAAGGAAGCAATAAATTACCATCTACAATAAATCTATTATCTTCTAGTAGCGATTTTAAAAGTTCTTCCTCCTCAAACAAAAGATAAGATGTAGATACTAAAAATTCACAATACAATTCTGAAATGCAAATAGGTTTCCTTCTTGGTCTTAAGAATTCATAACATTGATCTAATACCTCACTTGATAATTTTATTATATCAGGTTTTATATTCCATTCAAAATATGTTTCATCTTTACCCATGGCAAACAAGGCATCTAACAAAGTGTGCTGAGCGTCAATATAATCAGGTTCAAATTTTAGTAATTCCCCTAAGACCTCAACTGCTTTTTCATATTCTTTATTAAAAACATATGCTTCCCCTAAACGCCACTGGGCAGTAATATCTTTGGGATTTCTTAAAACAACTATTTGCCTAAGTTTAACAAGACCTTTCCAATTATTTAAAGTAATATATTGATAATCATCTTCCCAATTTTCAAATTCATCAAAATCATTTTCTTGCTTCATTTTTACCTCCCAAACTTGATTTTCATTTGATTATTTATAAAAGTGCCCTTCCGATTGCATCCATATTGATCTTGACTTTCACCTAACGTTCCTTACTCCCGACGTTTGCCAGCCTTAAATAGCTCCTATCTTAGGCTGGCTAATGTGTGTAGCGAACGGGAGTATTTTGTTATCTGATGGCGTTGGCACATACTGGTATTATTCTACTGATATTTTGTATTTCCTTTATTTTTATTGGTATGTTGTGTTACTATATATGTAACTAAACTTAAGGAGTTGACTATCATGAAATGGAATGAAGTTCAAAAACAGTATCCAGACAAATGGGTAAAATTACAAATTCTTGCTTCACACGAAATTGACAATAAAGAATATATTGATGATATGTCTATACTTCATATTTTAAACAATGAAGAAGAAGCTACTGATGAACTTGTCAATTGCGGAGATAAAGAGATAGTTTATCATACTACAAAGGAAGAAATTTATAGTGAGATAAGAAATATTTTTTTCTCTTATAGAAAAGGGAGAAATTAAATGGATATTTACTATTTTGATGGACTTATATGTACCTCAGTCAAGATAACTTTTAATGGTAATACCACTATAATCGATAATGTAGTTATAGATACTGGAGCTGTTGAATCCATACTCTCTTCCAATGTAGTAAAAAATATCGGAATAAAAATTAACACTACAGATAAGACAGCTGTAACTCGTGGTGCAGGTGGCAGTAAGATGAGATTCTTCTATAAAATAATTGATGAAATAGAAATAGGAGCTACAGTATTTCAAAATATTAAAATAGATTTCGGAAATATTGATCCATCAGGTGAAATAAATGGTCTCATAGGACTAGATTTATTGAGATCATTACATGCAGTTATAGATATTGATGTTCCATTTATATATCTAAAAAAGGAATAACCCCTTTTCGTCAATTTGTTTAATAGCTTTCAGATAACGTCTCGTGTTGCCGACGTTCCTGAACCTTAGCGCGACGCGCTTGGTAAAGGAATGTGCCTTGGAGACGGATAGAACAACCTATATATAGATTATAAGTCATAAATTTACACATTACCACATAAAAAAGTCGCCATCCAAGGCGAACGGCAACATTTTGTTATCTGCTTTACCCATACTCCTAAAGTTGGAGTTTACACTACACCCTTGCCAAACTAACAATAGCAACAAAACCTTAAACGCGGGCACAACAGCTTCCTATCCTCTGTTTTTCGTACTTATTGTTGCTTCTTTAGAATTACCGACAGGGCAACAGTCGTAATTTTCACTACAGTTTTTACTCAGAACATGAAGTTTTAGTTTCAACTACAGCTGATATGGACATGGTTATAACCTTCTTTAAATTGCCGTCAGGACAAGGGTATTACAGGCATAGAGTGCTAGACACGGTAGAAAACTTGAAAAGGCAGGCTTACTGGAACAAAAGGTTGCTTCGCGTGGTCAGATGCTATATGGCTAATTTTGCGAAAATCCTTACTTTTATTTATTTCATATTTAGCCTCATCTTCAAATTATAGCCACAATTAAAAATTTGTCATTTTTATGGATATGTAATTTTAAAATATAGATTCAATCTTTTATAAACTAAGAACTTTTAATTTTCCTTCACAAAATTATCTCTAAGGGTATTGCAGATAACGTTTCCTGTTGCCGACGTTCCTGAACCTTAGCGCGACGCGCTTGGTTCAGGAATGTGCCTTGAAGTTGAACAAAT
>JACMJL010000258.1 GCA_014380625.1 Clostridiaceae bacterium | reverse complement strand
TTAAATTCATATAAAACTTCATAAATCTTCCTCCTAATATTAATTACTTTCCTGTATAGTATTTAAGCTCTCTATTTCATCATCATTAAGCAACTTATCACAATCAAGCAAAAGCTTAACCTCATTTCCTACTTTTCCTATCCCTCTAACATAACGATTATGAAAACCTGTTTTTATATCTGGTGGTGGAACAATATTACTATCCTCAATACTAATTACTTCAGCTACATTATCAACAATGAGCCCTACTGAAATTTCCTTTATATCAATTACAACTATGCAGGTCCTATCATTGTATTCCTTTGGCTCCTTCTTAAATCTGAGCCTTACATCAATAACCGGAATAATCTTTCCTCGAAGGTTTATTATGCCCTTTACATAATTAGGTAACTCAGGCACCTCAGTTATATCCTGTATCCCAATTATTTCCGTGACAAACTTAATTTCAATGCCATAAGACTCTCTCCCAACAGAAAAGGTGAGAAATTTCCCCTTTTGGGTGTCTTCAGAATCTTCCATAATCTCATCTAAAACCTCTGCCATTTTAATACCACCTTTCTTTTTTTATCTATCTAAAATACCATTTACATCTAAGATAAGACTGATATTGCCATCTCCAAGTATTGTACAACCTGCAATACCCTTCGCCTTCTTAATATAAGTTGGTAAAGCCTTAACTACCACCTGTTGTTCACCAATTAAGGAATCCACAAAGAGGCACGCTGCCCTTGTATTATCCTCTACCATAACCATTATTCCCTCAGTTGAAGAGGTTACCTTGGTATTTATATTAAATAATCTATGAAGTCTGTATATTGGATAGGCTTCACCTCGTATCATTATCATTTCATTTCCTTCGCTATCAGCAATTACTTCATTTTCTTTTGGCTTAAAAGACTCTCGAATGCTTGTAATTGGTATTGTATATTTAGATTTTCCAACAGCTACCTCTAACCCATCAATTATTGCTAAGGTTAAGGGAATCTTAATAGATATCTTACTTCCCTTTCCTTTTACACTCTCAATAAAAATAGCGCCTCCGATGTTATCAATATTTTTCTTTACTACATCCATTCCAACCCCTCGGCCAGAGTACTCTGTAACACTTTCATTTGTAGAGAATCCAGGTAATAAAATACATGAAAATATTTCCTTATCTGTTAGCTCTTTTTCTGGTTTAGTAATTAGACCTTGAAGTTTTGCCTTCTCATAGATCCTACTTCTGTCTAGACCTCTTCCATCATCTCTAACAATAATAAATACATCCCCACCAGCATTTTTTGCCTCTAAAGTAATTTTTCCCATATCCGGTTTGCCAGATGCTTTTCTCTCCTCTTTTTCTTCTAGTCCATGATCTAAAGAATTTCTCACCAGATGCATCAAAGGGTCTGAGATATGATCGATAATATTTTTATCTACCTCTGTGTCTTCCCCAATAATTTCAAGTTCAACTTCTTTATTTAGTTTTTTACTCATGTCCCTTACAATTCTATTCATCTTGTGAAAGGTCATGGATATTGGTACCATACGTATGGACATAACAATGTCCTGTAATTCATTAGTAAGTTTTCTAAGCTGCCTTGATGCTTTGTTAAAGTTATCTAACTGCAATCCCTCTAAATCTGGATTTTTTGTAACCATTGCTTCTGAAATCACTATCTCTCCTACTAAATCTAAAAGCATGTCTAGCTTTGAAATATTTACACTTATAATACTTTGTTGCTTTCCACTTCTAGTTATAGCTTCAACCTCATCTTTATTGGTTTCCACTTCCTGTTTAGGCTCATCAAGCACAATTTCTATTTTTTCCTTTAGTGCTTTAATCTCTGGTGGATACTCATCAACCTCTGTAAGTTCTAGTTCTCTTAAAAAAATAACTCCATTTAGTTGTTCTTCAACCTTTTCTTTTTCCACTGTGGTGGAAAACCCTATTAAAAATCCATTTTTTCTGATAGCTTCCACACTGTCGTTACTCTCTATAATATCTTCAGGAATGTGGTACATTTCGCTGACTATATCTTTAAGATTGTGAATTACAGTATAGGCTCTTACATTCTCCATCTCACAACCATCTTCGTAAAAAATACGTGCAAGGTACTTCTGTTTAACTTCTTTACTGGAGTTTTGATAAGAACTTATATAATATTTTGTATCCTCCTTTTGCTGTATCGAATTACTTTTTATGATTTCACCATTTACTTCTTTCATGCTCTGAAGAAGCTCTGAACTTTTTAATACTAAGTTTCTACTTTCACCATCCGCTTCCCCATCATTTTCGATTTTTGAAACCTCGCCCTTGATAAAGTCAATTCCGGTAAGCACCAAATCAAATAATTTTTCAAAGTCTATAGTTACAGTTTTGTTTTCTCTAATAAAGTAAAACAAATCTTCTATGGAATGGGCTAGAACAGATATATCGTTAAACATCATCATAGCTGATGAACTTTTTATGGTATGCATTATTCTAAAGATCTCATTTATAGCTTCTGTACCCATTTTTTTATTTTTTTCACATTCAATACTAATTTCTTCCAATTGTTCCATTAGTTGCGTGGCTTCAAAAAGATATATTTCTAGCATTGGTTCTCGGCTGATTCCACCCTCAGACATAAACGTCCTCCCTTCTTAATTTAAACCGATTACAACTTATTAAAAGCTTTCACTATTGTTTCTTCATTAAATGGTTTTATTACAAACCCTAATGCACCTGCCATAACAGCTTCCCTCACTATTGATTCCTGTCCCATTGCAGAAATCATCATAATTCTTGCACCTTTATCAAAGGCCCTTATTTTTTTTAATGCCTCAAGTCCATCCATTACTGGCATGGTAATATCAAGAGTAACAATATCCGGTTTAAGAATCTTATACTTTTCAACAGCTACTGCCCCATTTTCAGCCTCTCCAACTACTTCAAATCCATTTTTTTCAAGCATAGCTTTTAATGATAACCTCATAAATACTGCATCATCTGTAATCAAAACCCTTTTCATCATACTCTTCCCCTTTAAAAATTTATTATATTATCAACGGCTAAAAGAATTCGCTCTTTAACATCAAAACTACAATTTTCCATCCTCCATAAAAAAGTAATAGTCCATAAAATACTGAAAATTGAATCTGTTAGTGCTTGGACATCATTACTAAATACAACTTCCTTTTTTTCAATTGCTTTTGATACAAACCCAAATAGTAAGTTGTATCTTTTCTTAATAATGCTTTTCATTTCTTCATTGGTTTCCTCATCATACTTGAAGGTATCGAAAGAAAACATTACTGTGGTGATTTCCGGATAGTTTTGGTAGTATTCAGCATAAACTCTGCAAAAGTATCTGATTGCCTCTTTGCCCTCCATTGCATTGTCTTGTACCGTGTTTTTTATAACTTCATCATAACTAGAATATCTTCTGAAAATCTCTTTAACAATTTCTCTTTTACCATTAAAATGCCGATATATAGCAGGCTCAGATATATTCTGCCTTTTAGCTATTTCCTTAGTTGTCATTCCATTAATACCAGCTTCACTTAATACCTCTATAGCTGTTATAATTATACTTTCTTTTCTTTCCAATACATTAATCTTCAATTAACTCACCTCCAAGTTAGTTAGCCTTAACTAATATTATACATGAATATTCGCACAATTCAACAATTATTGCTGATTTTTTGTAATATTTTTGTATATTTTCGAAATAATTTAATTGAATTAAATTGCATATTAAAGCATATGTACCTTGTACTTTAAATATAGGTAATAAAAAGAGACTATCTCAAAAAATAAATTTATTTTGAGATAGTCCCTTTATCTATTAGGCATCTTTGACTTGTTCATCTATATTGACTTCAAGCATTTTTTCAAGTTCTTTATTTGTAACTGGTTTACTGAATAGATAACCTTGACCATAATCACTTTTACTTAATTTTAAGAACTCTAATTGTTCCTTTGTTTCTATTCCTTCTGCAACTATTTGTAAATTTAAATCATGAGTAAGTTTAATAATGGTTTCAACCAATACATCATTTTGTCCCATATCTAATATACTAATAATGAATTCTCTATCAAGCTTAACAATATCTATTGGTAACTTTTGAAGATATGTCAAGGAAGAATATCCTTTACCAAAGTCATCTAGTGCAATCATAATTCCTAATTCTTTTAATTCTTTTAGTATCTTTGTGGAAGCTTCTATATCCTTCATCATTGCAGTTTCAGTTACCTCAAGTTGAATTTCTTTGCAATTTAGTTTTGTCTTAGAGAGCAAGTTTTTAAATTCATCTATAAGCCCAATATTAGTTACACCTTTACCTGATATATTCACTGACATCTTTATATGGGCGTAACCTTGCTCTTCCCATCTTTTCTTCTGCATTAGTGCTTCCTTTAATACCCATTTATCTATGTCATAGATAAGTCCAGTTTCTTCAGCTAAGGGTATAAATTCCATGGGTGGAACCATTCCTTTTATAGGATGAACCCATCTAATCAAGGCTTCTACCCCTACTAATTTGGCATTATTTAAATCGATTATAGGCTGATAATAAAGAATAAATTCTTGGTTATCAATGGCAAGTCGAAGGTCATTAATCATTTTAATTCTTCTTGAGTTTTCCTCTTCCATTTCGGAAAAATAAAATAAATAATCATCTTTTGTATTTTTCTTAACAAAATACATAGCAATATCAGCATTTTTAAGTAATAAAGATAAGTTGCTTCCATCCTCTGGATACATAGAAATTCCAATACTATAAGATACAAAAAATTCTTGTTTGTCTAGTATCCATGGTCTTCTTAAAAACTTCATTAAACCCTGTAATTTGTCAGCCACTTGCCTTATATCACTTACATTTTGGAAAATTATGGCAAACTCATCGCCACCCAGTCTTGCAATCATATCAGGAGCCTTTACCTGATACTTTAATATATTTGAAATATATTTAAGAAGCAAATCGCCAGAAGTATGTCCTAAGGTATCATTTACATGTTTGAAATTATCGATATCCATATAAACTAAAGCAAAGGTTGTTTTAGTACTACCTTTTCTAGCTATTAATTTATTAACCTTTGTTTCAAATAATAATCTGTTAGGTAGTTTTGTTAAGAGATCATAATGCGCTAAAAAACTCAGTTCATTTTCTATAGCCTTTTGCTTAGTAATATCCGTATGAGATCCAGCCATTCTTATAACCTTACCCTCTTCATCCCATATAGCTTGACCCTTACTTAACACCCATTTATATTTTCCGTCCCGGCAGGCCATTCTATAAACATTTTCATACCGACCATTCTTAGACAAAATATAATTCTTCACCTTAGTTATAACCGCTTCTCTTTCCTCAGGATGAAGAAGAGATTCCCAATATTCAATGCGTTTATCTGCATCATTTTTCTCGTAGCCTAAATATTTTATCCACTTTTCTGAAAAATAATATAAATTATTTACCGCATCCCATTCCCAAATACCACCATCAGCACCTTCAACAGCTAATTTGTATCTTTGGTCACTGACCATAATAGCATTACTTTTTGCCTCTAATTCTTTATATTGAATTCTTAATTCTTCTTCTAAAGCAATTAACTCTTCATTTGAGGAATTTAACTCTTCATAATTACTATATATCTCCTTAATGGCCTTTTCAAATAGAGTTACTCTCTTTACCACAAGTAAACAGACTAATATCATAGTTACAACTACATAAGCCCAACCTTTATATATAGACAACCTCTCGTAGGCATCAAGATTGTTAACAACTTTAGTGAGTATTTTATCAGATAATAGAATCCAAAGTGCTCCTACAGTCCCATAAATAAGAGCAATTCTTAAGGCTTCCGAGTATGGTTGTATTTTATAATCATTTTTTAAATAATCATTAATTTCTTTATTTTTTAAAAAGTTTTTATTAAAATATAATACAAAGTTCTTTAACAATAATGTCACCCCTTTTTTTTATTGTGAGGTTTAGGCGGAAATACATATTTTTTTGCCTTACATACATTATAACCTTTTATTCTACAAAATTATCATTATATTTTTATAAAGTTTCTAAAATATAAAAGGGACTATCTCAAAATAATTAATTTTATTTTGAGATAGTCCCGTAATTATTCTATTAAAAAACAACCTTCATGGTTTCATTTGTTAATCTTTTAAACCACTTGTTGCAACACCTTCCACCAATTGCTTTTGAAAAATCAAAAATATAATAACTACTGGTACTAAAGATACTACAGACATTGCTAGCATTCCACCATAATTATTAAAGGAATTTGGATCAAGGTACAAATTTAAAGCTAAGGAAACAGTAAAATGTTTCGGATTACTCATAAAAATTAAAGGTTGAAAAAAGTCCTGCCAGATCCAATAAAAAGAAAATATAGTTGATGTAATTACTGCTGGAATTACTAGAGGAAAAATAATTTTAGTGAAAATTTGAATTTTATTACATCCATCAATTTCCGCAGCCTCATCTAGTTCAATTGGTAAACCTCTAATAAACTGTACAGTTAAAAATATAAAGAAAGCACCGCCAAAAACCCATGGAATTATCAATGCTGCAATATTATTTATAAGACCTAGCTTTTTAAAAATAATAAATTGTGGCACCACCATAACTTGATTAGGTATCATCAGTGTCATCATTACACAGAAAAACCAAAACTTGCTACCAAAAAATTTTATTCTAGCGAAAGCATAAGCTGCAAGAACTGATGATAGTACCCCTCCAACGGTCCCAATCACTGCTACAAATACAGAGTTCCACATAAATGTACCAAAGGAAATTCCGCCAACACCCTTCCAGCCTGAAGAATAGTTTTTTACAATATCCCAATTTTTAGGGATTAGCGAATAGGAATTTACAAATATTTCTTCATTACTTTTAAATGAGCTACTTAATAACCATAACAAGGGATAAATCATAATAAGCCCTAATATTATAGTGAAGAAATGAAATCTTAACGAACTTAATTTTTTACCTGCTCTCACCTTTATCACTCCTTTGACTCGTAATGTACCCATGCTGATTGTGATTTAAATATTACTGCGGTAAATGCTCCAACTATAATAACCAATACCCAAGCCATAGCACTACTATACCCCATATCAAAGTAAGTAAAGGATCTTCTATAGAGATTTAATACATAGAATAAGGTACTATCCATTGGCCCACCTTGAGTTATAATAAAACTTTCTGTAAAAGCTTTAAATGCATTAATTACTTGAAGAATTAAATTGAAGAAAATTACCGGAGTAAGCATTGGTATTGTAATTTTAAAGACCTGCCTAAAAAAACCAGCGCCATCAATTTCAGCAGATTCATAAATACTTCTCGGTATTTGTTTTATAGCAGCTAAAAATATTAGCATTGCTGAACCAAATTGCCATACCCCTAAGGATATTATTGTCCAAATAGCTGTAGTTGGATTACCTATAAAGGATGTTTGTTGATGTATTCCAATAATGGAAAGTAAGGACATCGCAACTCCGTCATTTCCAAATATTTGTTTCCAAACTATTGAAACAGCTACACTACCTCCAACAATTGAAGGTATATAATACACAGCTCTATACATGCCTAAGAATTTTCTTTTACTATTAAGTAACATTGCAACTATAAATGCAAAGGTCAACCTTAAAGGCACTAACATAAATACATAATAAAAAGTTATTCCTAGGGATTTCCAAAAACTTGGATCATGAAAAAACATTCTAGTAAAATTATCTAAACCAATGTACTTAGGTGGACTAAGTAAATTGTATCTGGTAAATGCAAAGTTTAAAGATGTAATCATTGGTATTAAATACATAATTATAAATCCAGTTAACCATGGCGCAATAAGTATATACCCAATAATATTATTGCGTGACTTTCGAGATTTCTTTTTTCTGCCCATATAAATTCACAACCTTTATGATGAAATTTGTAATAATGCTTTACAGATTTCACAAAATGACCTCTGTAAAGCATTGCTTTTAATTATTTAGTTGAATTTCTTCCAAGTATTTCATTAGCCTTACTTCTAAAATCAGCTGCTGACTTTTCAGCTGATGCTTTACCATATAAAAATGAATTTATTGTGTCTACCAATGCCTTATTTACTTCTGCTACACCAGCTGGCTCTGGAGCTGCTGCAGGTGTTGAATTCTTAATGGTAACATCTGCATAATCAAACATTTCTTTTTGTTGAGGAGTTAAAGTAGAGGTTAAACTTTCTCTTATTTTTGCAGATACAGGAATTCCACGTTCTGCCATTATAACTTTATTTGCTTCTGCATCATTTAGGATCCAGTTTATAAATTTAGCAGCTTCCTTTTGGTTTTTTGATGATTTAGCAACAGAAAAAAACATTGATGGTTTATTCCATAAAGCTTTAGTTCCTGTAAGCGGAGGTGTCACAAGTTTTAAATTAGGGTTTGCTTTTGTAACAATTACTCCATATTTAGACCAATCCAAGGTAGCTCCTGCAGTCCCTGTAACAACTGGCTCTGCTTCTTTTCCTTTTGCACTAATTTGTGCCCATTCGTCTGGGTTAGGCATTGCTTTTGCTTTTTGAAGTCTTTGAAGCATATTTACATACTCTACAAAAACCTTGTCGTCAGTAAATCCAAGTTTTGTTCCATCTGCAGCATACATATTTGTGCCATATTGTCTTACCCAATATGGAAAAGTACTTATGTTATCTATTTTACTTTGACCGTAGGTTCCCGTCTTTTGCTTAATTGTAATCATAGCTTTTTCAAAATCAGCCCAAGTCCATTGTGAGGTTGGCGCTTCAAGTCCAGCTTTAGTAAATACCGCTGGATTATAAGTAATAGCAAGTGATAATCCACCTAACACAATTCCTGTAAGTTTGTTATTTATTTTTCCTGTCCCCAACAAATTAGTGTCAACATCGCCTACATTAATAGTCTTATCGTTTACATAAGGTGTTAAATCAGCTAAGGTATCATTCTTAGAATATGTTGAGATAAATGAATAATCCATTTGCATTATGTCTGGCATGGTATTTCCTGCAGCCTGTGCTGAAAGTTTATCAAAATATCCATCCCAACCTGAAGGTGTTGCTTGAAAAGTTATATTTGGATGTTTGGCAGTATACATTTCAAGTAGTTTATTAGTGTAGTCATGTCTTGACTGTGAACCCCACCAAGTAATTGATAACTTAACTGGCGCATTTTCATCTACTTTGATTTCCGTGGATGAGCTAGTAGAATCTTTTGAACATCCGCTCATGACTAAAGAGCCCATAAGAACAGCAGCTAACAGTATTGAAATAGATTTTTTCATTAAGAACCACCCCTTTGTTTTTATAAGTTTATTATACAATTTTATATTAAATAAAAGAGTAAAAAAAAACGCTAGTTTTGTTTAAAAATCAGCGCTGTTTTTATAAGTTGTTACAATTTTCTATACTCAGATGGAGTATAGCCCGTATATTTTTTGAATACTTGGCTGAAGTACTGAGTGTTATCCTCTAGTCCAATTTGCTCAGTTATTTCATAAATTTTATAGTCTTTTTTACTTTTAATAAGCTCTTTCGCCTTCTCCATCCTAACTTTAATAACATAGTGGGAGAATTTTTCATTAGTATGTTTATAAAAAAGTTTGCCTAAATAATTTTCATTCATGAACAAAACTTCTTTTGCAATCCAAGTAAGGGACAATTCATAATTTTGTATATTCTTACTAACACAATTTATAACAGTGTTGATAATCAAACCATAATTTTCAGCATTATTCTCATAATTTTTCTTAGCTATTTTATTAGCTATCTCTTTTACATATAAATTAATTTGCTTTAAAGTGTTCATTTCTTGGATTTCATACAAAGCTTTTGAATAGCTACTAACTTCCTTATGTCCGCCTTGTCTCAGTATAATTAAAAATATTTCTATACAGTAGGTTTTTGCCATTTCGATTTCTAATTTTCCTTGATAGATTATTTGAAAAAATCTATCTAATTGAGAATTTAAGCTCTCTAAATTCCCTGTTTTAACAGAAATAGCAATGGCTTCATTGTGAGTTTCAATACTTAAATTTTCCTGGGTTTTATTAAATTCAATATTTTTTTCTGTTATAATGTTATCATCACCAAGATAAAATTCACATTTCAAACATTCTTGGACCTCTAAGTACATCTTCTGAATGTTTTCAAAACCATTTTCATTACTTACCCCTATACATATATTACATTTAAAGTATTTATTAAAAACATTTTTAATTTTAACTAACAACTCTGTCAGTAAACTTAAGTCAATGGATTTCATTAGTAATACAATGTTATCCTCCAATATAGTACTTAAATAAACTGTATCCGGGTTCAAAATATCATAAGCTATGTTTTTTAAGGCAAATTTTTCAATTAAATCAACACCATTATCGATCTTAAATATTACAAGTTTAAATCTACTTTCCTCTATCTCAAAAAGTGTTAAAAAATATTCTAACTCTAACTTACTGTAGTATCCTCCCATGATGAAATCTCTTAAAAATTGTTCTCCTACTTGAGGTAAAACTTTTTTTAAATTATCATTTATATCACTCAAAAACTTATCCTTTTTTTCTTTATGTTTTTTTTCTAATAGTATTTTTTCTAAAATACCTATAATTTCATTTTCATCACAGGGTTTTAATAAGTAGTGCTTTACACCATATTTCATTGCTTTATTTGCAAATTCAAATTCCCCATATCCAGACAAAATTATAAAAGTAATTTCAGCATATTCTTCATATACTTGACTAATTAACTCTAAACCATCCATTCCTGGCATTTTAATATCCGTAATAACTACATCTGGAACAACTTCCTTAATAATCTCATAGGCTTCCAGTCCATTTTCAGCCATCCCACAAAGTGAAAAATTGTATTTATTCCAATTAATAGAATTAGCTATGCCTTCTCTTATTATTCTTTCATCATCAACTATCAATACTTTGTACATGCTATCACCTCGATTCATATGGAATTCTAAGTATAACTGTAGTTCCTACATTTAATTCACTCTTTACTGATAATCCATATTCCTGGCCAAAAAATAGTTTTATTCTTTCATTTATATTTTTTATACCAATTCCAGTACTATTAGTTTCATTCTCTCCTAATTTTAGCTTGTTCAAAAACTCCTTTGACATACCAATTCCATTATCACTAACTATAATTTCAAGGAAATCCTTTTGTTTTTGAGACTTTACTGTGATTTTACATACACCAGTTAATCTCTCTAAACCATACTTAATAGAATTTTCAACTAGTGGCTGTAAGGTCATTTTAAGGATGTAACAATTTTTTATATCCTCCTCAACCAAATCACTAAAATCCAGTCTCTCCTCATATCTTATTTTTTGTATAGTTATATAATCATTTAACAGTTTCATTTCATCATCGATTTTGATAATATTATCCTTGTTACTAATAGAGGTTCTCAGCAAATTTGCTAGGGACTTAACCATTAAGAATATCTTGTCCTGGTTATTTGCTTTAGCAATCCAATTAATTGAATCAAGAGTATTGTATAAAAAATGAGGGTTTATTTGAGATTGCAAAGCCTTTAGCTCAGTTTCTTTTATTAGTATTTGCTTAACGTAGTTTTCCTTTATTAAATCATTTATCTTATTAATCATTACAATAAAATCATTATTTAATTGACCCACTTCATCACATTTATCATCAAGTATCTTATCTATGGAACTTATTTCAAAATTACCATTTTCAACTTTTTTCATTTTTTTACTCAATATAATTATTGGTTTTGTTATACTCTTGGCAAAGCCTAACCCCATAAAAATCGCTAAAACAAGAATTATTAAAAAGCAGCCCACCATAACGGTTCTCATGATTCTTATATTTTTAAAAATATTTTCATAGGATAAAAAATATATATAAGTCCAATTAGAATAGTCAGATACTTCATGATTTAATAAAAATTTCTTTCCATCTATATTATAAATTTTACTTGAAACAGTATTTAATCCAAGCCCAATAGCTTTTTCTGAAGTTATTTTTCTATCTTTATATATCATTTTTTTATTCTCAGACAAGATAATTAGGTTAGCTTTGTATTGTGGAGACATGCTTGATACCCAATTTACCAGACTATCCCCATCAATTCTTATTATCAGCGTACCCATTACCTCTAAATTCTTTATAGACCTTATCTTCCGTGCTGAAATAAAGTTTTTAGTCTCACCTTGAGGTTCCATCCAAACAATACCTCCAGATTTTCTATCGACTCTCTTCATTACTTCCTTTTGAACATCTGTCTCAATTGTGGTGGTGCTATTTCCTACGGTGTACATATTGCCATTTATATCTACAAGACTAATAGAGGATATATACCTTTCAGTTTGAGCTTCATTCCGTAAAATACCCTCCATTCTTACAATGGCATCATATCTTTCATAAGAGGAATCTGTACTATTAATTGTGTTCAAATATTCTTGAGTCTGATTTGAAGCTAGGACATCAAAGCTTAAGTTCTCAACCTTTCTAAGCTCATTTTCAATATTTGTAGAGTATATATTAAGAATTTCTGATGAATTATTAATTAATTGACTATCATATACTTTAAAGGTTACCTGCAATAAAAGAAAAGATAAAAGGCTAATTATTAATACTAATGTGGTTAAAATAATAAAAACTTTTCTCTTAATAGTAATTATCTTATATCGGCTTTTAACATGATCTTTTGCTCTTTTTAAATAATTGTAAATTACCACAGTTATCCCCCTACTTAATTCAATTTTTTATTTAGTCTACCACATTAATCCTTTAAATGATAAATAAAATATTAATAAAGCACAAACCTGAGTTGGTATCAAGGTACCCCCTCAGGTCATAATGCTTCTTAACCTTAATTATGATGAGATCTATATTAAATTCAATACTTCAGTCAAGATCATAATAGTTAACGATTGACCATAAGCAGTTGGGCATATAGGAATTGTTTTATAATGGTTTGCATCCATTCCCATTCCAGTACCATAGGATACTTGTTGGACAATACCCTCCGCTCCTATATTAGAGATTACAGCCTTAGCAGCTCTTTCGCCTATAGCAAGATATTTTTGATCAATATACCCTTTTCTTACTGCCTTAAGTATTCCATAACCAAACCCTGCCGTAGCAGATGTTTCTTCGTAGGAGGTGGCATCTGTTAGAACCGTATTCCACATACCATTTTCCCGTTGAAGGTTTTCTAGCGCTTTTACTTGATTCTTTAAAGTTTCAATTAGGAAACGTTTTTGAGATCCCTTTAAACCACTAATTTCTATGAATTCTACAACGCCAGCTGTGAACCAACAATTTCCTCTAGCCCAAAGAACTTTTCCGAAATTATGTCTACCCTCAAAGGACCAACCATGAAACCATAGTCCTGTTTCTGTATCATATAAGTATTTAATATGTTGTAAAAATTGAAACTCTGCTTCCTCAGAATAATCACTATTATTAGTTAACACAGCCATTTTTGAAAGGAAAAGTACTGTCATAAACAAAGTATCATCCCAAAGTTGTTCCTTGTTGTCACTGACAATTGTAATATGTTGTAGTCCATCTTCTTCTGTTCTTGGCATCTCTTTCATAATCCATTGTGCCCATTCATTACAAACTTCAAGATACTTATTGTTCTTAGTTATCTCATAAACATGCGCAAGGGTTAATAGCGGAGCAACTGAATTAACATTTTTAGGTGGCAACCCAGCTTCAATATGTCTATCATACCAATCAATAATAAAATCCAGATATTTCTTTTCATCAGTTAGTTTATAATATTTATAAAGACCATAAAGCCCTACCCCTACTGGCCATTCCCACTGTTCAAAATCCATATGATTATTAGAATTGTCTTCCTTTGCACTTATCATACAATTAAATACGCTTTCAAGTAACTCTTTAATTTCTTTTAATTCCATAATATAACCCCTTTATTTTTTAATTTTTAAATTAGGATTCATATTTTAAGACTGCGGCTAAAAAAGCCAGGGTCAAGCCTTGTCCCCATCCTTGAACTCTCTTTTTAGGAACTTTTTTATAGTCCTCTGTATCTGTCATTACAGCAGTACCTGCTGAAACATTCATTACTGATCCATCCTCTGAAATATTATTACAAATTCCTTCTAAAGCTCTTTGAACATACTTCCTTTGAAGAGGGTGTCCCACAATAACGAGACTAGCTGCAATTCCTGCTGTAGCTGAAGTCTCTAAGTAGGAACTTTCATCATCAAGTATGGTGTGCCATAAACCTTCTTCAGCTTGTAATCTAACTAAAGCACTTAATTGATCCCCTAAAGAACCACTTATGCTCATAAAAGCTGGATATAAGTAATTTATAAGAGTAGTTGCCTCTGCCATGGTATATGCAGCCCAAGCATTTGCTCTTGCCCAATGAATGCCAGACATATGATCTTTCTTTATATTATCCCAGCCGTGAAAGAATGTATTGGTCTTATTGTCTTGTAAAAATTCTTCATGCCAGTAATATTGATTTAATGCATCTTCTACATATTCCTTTTTATCTAGTTTTATACCCATTCTTAGAAGGAAATAAGCAGCCATAAATAAAGTATCCGCCCAAGCCTGTTCTGGAAAATCGTTATCTGCAGAAACTGTATGTTGGAAAACCCCTTCTCCAAACCTAAGTGCATCTGTTCTTAAATATTCAGCTTTTTCTATAGCTAAATCCATATACTTTTGATCGCCGGTGGCATCAAATAGCGTTATAAGCGTATGTCCCATAGCAACTGCATTTACCATAAACTTAGGCAACCCTATTTCAATATATTCATCAACCCAGTTTACAAGGTAGTCGATGTACTCCTGGTTTTTAGTAACCTCCCAGGCCTTACATATACCATAAAAGGCAACTCCACAAGGCCAATCCCAGGTAAAGTCCATCCTCATAGTTCTCTTAGCAACTCTGTCCATAAGTTCTTTTATCTTTTCTTCATCAAATTCTAGTTTTTTCATTAAAATTACTTCCTTTCTTTAGGCATTTGAAAGAAAATAACAAGGCAAAGATTCTGAGGATGTTTTGTGCCAGGCGAAGAGCCATAACCCGCGCATAGTTGCGCTATGTAAGGGTTGTGGGGATGAAGCATGGTGCAAAACAGACCAGAAGCTGGCTTGCTATTTTTTTGAAGATGCCTTAATTATATTCTGTCGTAAAGATTTCTTATAAATTTCATACTTTCTTCCATATCTGCTTCAGCAACTTCGTCCAATAAAATATTAACAAAGGGTTTCCTCTCCTTAAGGAGTCTAAGAAACAATTCATAGTTTAAACTACCCTTGCCTGGTGCTGTTGCTTTATTAATAAAACCATCCTTAACAAGAAAATCCTTTGCATGAGACATTACAATTCTATCACCAAATAAATCAAAAGCTTCCTTAAGCATATTATCTTGATCTTTATAATTTTCTAAAGATATATAGTTAACTGGATCAAATATAACCTGTAAGTTGTTTGATTGAATAATATCTAAAGCTCTTTTCATTTTCTTTGGACAGGTTAAAACTTCATTTTTCCCACCCTCAATACCAACTATGACACCAAATTTCTCTGCTTCCTTAACTAACTCTTTTAAACTTTCTATAAGGGTTTCAAAAGCTTCTTCACTTTCATTTTCATTTTTATAGGAATCACCGAAGTTTAAACTTCCGGTTTCCGTTCCTACCACGCTACAACCAAAATCCCTTGCAAATCTTATATGTTCCTTAAACCTATCAAGCTGTTTTCTTCTTTCATCAATATCGGGATGTATAGGATTTATATAACATCCCAATACAGCAATCTGAATATTTTCTTTTGCAAAAGTATCTTTAATATAATAAGCCATTCCAGGACTTAATTTACCTAAGCTAAAATCTATGCCATCAATAGCCTTTAATAAAGCTAGTTGAATGGAGAAAAACCCTTTTTCTGATACCTTTTTTGCCAAAATCTCTACAGTGTTCTTCCCAAAGTCATGAGCTCTTATACCTAACATCCTCATAATTATTGCCATCCTTTAAGATATTTCTTGGTATTATCAAACATTTCATCGAAAAGCATCTCTGCATCTTTTAAAGAAATATTGACTACAAGTGGATCATTAACAAAGGCAGTTAATGCTAGTTTCTTATCTTTAGCTAGTGTAGCTTTTAATACAGTTTCTTGGTTCATAGCCACTCTCTGCACAAGCCCTAGCACATTATCAGGTAACTTTCCTGCCATTATAGGTTTAATACTATTTTTTGTAAAAAGCGCATTTGTTTCAACAATAACTCCATTAGGTATCCCAATTACCTGACCCTGATTTGGTATATTAACATTAGTTATCATATCCCCAATTCCTAGAAGAGCTTTCATTAAATAAACACCTTCTTCACCAGTTTCCTTTAACTTAAACTCTTCTTCACCTGAAACTAGTCTTTTACTTCTTTCTAATCTCTCTTTAAGTTCACTTTTTCTATATTTAACTGTTGTTAATCCAAATTTCCAATTGATAACAGTGTTAGGGTCTTTTAGATACCAATTCCCTGGGACAAATTCTGCAAGATGTCTATCTCCAGCAGCGGCAATGATTCCATACCTTAAAAATAAATCAAACTTTACTCTTTCAGCGCTGTTAAAGGAATTATTCATCCAATGACCTTCTTCATTTCCTACAAACCCAGTTTCATAATACTTCTTTGCAAATTCTGAATATACCTCAAACAAATCTATATCTTTATAATAGGCTTTATCAATCCAGGTAAAGTGATTAATCCCAAGCACATTCACTTTAATTTCTGATCTTTTTACATCTTTAATATTCAGTATGTCCTCAAGTGCATGGATTAGTAGTTTCTGTGTACCAAAGACTTCATGACAACATCCAAAGGCTTTAACTTCAGGAAATATCTCATATAAGATTTTAACGCATAAGGACATTGGATTAGTATAATTTATTACCCAAGCCTCAGGACAAAACCTTTTTAGATTCTCTGCAATTTCAACATACATTGGTATTGTTCTATGGGCTCTAAATTGGCCTCCAGGACCAACACTATCTCCTACTGATTGATATATACCATACTTTTCAGGAGCATGAACATCTGATTCCATTTCATCAAAAGTTCCTGGTAAAATTGAGATAATAACAAAGTCTGCAGCTGTTAAAGCCTCTTCTATGGATTTAACCGCCTTATAGTCCCATGTACTTTTAGCATAATCTTTTCCTTTAATAGAATTACCTATAACTTTATTACAACAAGCAGCCTCATAATCTATATCATATAGATATACCGTACCTGAAAGTTCTTCCTGAGCAGCCAAATCACTCATAAGTCCCCAAGCCCAACCACGGGAACCCCCACCAATATAGGCTATCTTAACATCCGTTGCTTTATTTTTATTTAAAATCATAAATAGTTCCTCCCTACAAACATTATCTTTACAGTTAAATTATAAAACAATAATTTATAGATTTCAGCACAAAACTTGCTATAAAAATTGCTTTTCTACAATTCTTGTTGTAAAAATATTTATTAAGATTTATAATTTTAGTGGGTGATATTATGAAAGACAATATTAATAGATATGATAAGATTGAAAAAGACTTTGAGATATCCGAAATAAAACTTTATGGAACTGTAAGTATGGTAACAAATCACTTTCACGATTCCTATGAGATTTATTATTTGCTAGAAGGACAGCGACATTTCTTTGTTAAAGATAAGGTCTATGATATAAAAAAAGGAGATTTAGTATTTATTGATAAAAATGAAATTCATAAAACTTTTGATGCAGGGGCTCCTTTTCACCAAAGAATCTTAATAAGCTTTAAAAAACATTATTTAAATAATATCTTAGTTGAAGCAAATAATTATAATTTACTTGAATGTTTTCATGGAAATACCTATGTGCTTAGATTAAACACTGAGGACCAAAACCCTATTGAAAACTTATTATCCAAAATGCTTAGTGAAGATACTAATTGTATTAATAGTTCTTCAATTTATTTAAAAATTATGCTTTCAGAGTTATTAATTTTAGCAGGGAGATTATTTCAAACTACACCTAATTATCACATTGAAACTTCAAATCCTATTCATAAAAAAATATCTGAAATTATTTTCTATATTAATAAAAATTATGCAGAAAACTTAACATTAGAGTTTCTTTCCAAACGTTTCTTTATTAGTACCTACTATTTAAGCAGAACTTTCAAAAAAATTACTGGTTTAAATTTAAACCAGTACGTTAACACTATTCGGATAAAGGAAGCTCAAAAATTATTATTAAGTACAAGCCTAAACATAACTAATATATCAGAAAATGTTGGTTATGATAGTATCACTCACTTCGGAAGAGTATTTAAATTAATAACAGGGGTATCCCCTTTAAAATATAGGAAAACATTATCTTAATATTTTCCTTACAAGTTTCACCCTATTACCATAGGGTGGAAAAATAAGTTTTATATCTAAAGTTGTACTTTTCTTAAGTATACTTTTTCTATGGGAGAAGGTTTCAAAACTATCCTTACCATGGTAAGAACCCATTCCAGAACTACCCACCCCGCCAAAAGGCATATAGGAGCTTGCAACATGGGATATAGTATCATTTACGCAGCCTCCTCCAAAGGAAATTCTACTAAGAACTGTAGTTTCAACCTTTTTGTCTTCTGTGAAAACATAGAAGGATAAAGGCTTCGGTCTCTCATTTATCATTTCTATAGCTGATTCTAAACTTTCATATTCAAGTATTGGTAAAATAGGTCCAAATATTTCATCTGCCATAACAGCATCTTCCCAATTTACCTTATTAATAATAGTTGGTTCAATGTACAAGGTACTAGGATTTGAATGTCCTCCATATATAATTTTGTTCTTATCCCGCTGAATTAATGAAACCAATCTTTCAAATTGAGTATTGTTAACAATCCTACCATAATCACTACTTTTAGATGCATCCTCACCATAAAAACTTATCATTGTACTAATTAAGTTATCTATAAAAATTTCTTTTATAGCTTTATGCACCAATATATAATCAGGAGCTATACAAGTTTGTCCTGCGTTTACTAGTTTGCCCCATAATATTCTTTTAGCTGCCAGGCCTAAGTTTGCAGTTTTATCCACTATTACAGGACTTTTTCCACCAAGTTCTAAAGTTACAGGAACCAGATTTTTAGCTGCTGCCCCCATTACTATTTTTCCAACAGCTACGCTACCAGTAAAGAAAATATAATCAAAGGCTGAATTTATGAGACTAGAAGTAGTCTGTTTTTCTCCTTCAATAACTCTTATATATTTTTTTTCAAAGGATTCTTCAATGATCTTTTTTACTAAAGCTGAAACGGTAGGAGTACTTTCAGAAGGTTTTAAAATCACACAATTTCCAGCAGCTACAGCTCCTATCAAAGGCTCAATTAAAAGCTGAAAGGGATAATTAAATGGCCCAATAATAAGCACTGTTCCATAGGGTTCATAAATAATATATCCCTTAGATGGAAACTGATGTATTGGAATTCTTACTTTTTTAGTTCTAGACCACCTTTTTAAATGTTTAACAAAGTTACCTATGCTATCCAAAACAAAACCAACCTCAGTACTATAAGCTTCAAATTCACTTTTACCTAAATCCTTATTTAAGGCATTTACTATATCTTTATCATATTTTTTTATCATGGCTTTTAGTTTTTTAAGTGCAGAGATTCTGTAATCAATGTTCCTCGTTTCTCCTGTATGAAAAAACTTCTTATGTTCCTTAAGCATATTATCCACTGTTGTTTCATTAATTATCACCATAATTAACCTTCCTTTCGTCCTTTGGTACCTTTAATAATACAAAACCGCCAATTACAAAAAGAACTATTATACTTAATACACCATAATTAGTTTTTCCTGTTATTTGCGTTACTATTCCTACTAGAAAGGGGCCAATAATAGCAGCAAACTTTCCGAATATATTATAGAATCCAAAAAATTCATTAAAGTTATCTTTAGGTATTAACTTTGCATAATAGGACCTACTTATAGCTTGCATACCCCCCTGCAGGCTACCTACTAGCATTGCTAAAATCCAAAAGTCTAAGGTAGTTTTAATAAAGAAGGCATATATACAAATTAAAGAATAAATAAAAACTCCTATTAGTAGCATTTTCTTTCCGGTATATTTTTCAGCTAATTTACCAAATATTATAGCACTGGGGAAAGCAACGAATTGTGTTACTAGCAATATGAGCAATAAGCTAGTGGTGCTTATTCCTAAATCCGATCCATAGGAGGTTGCCATAGTTATAATTGTATTAACTCCATCGATGTAAAAAAAATAAGCTAATAAAAACATGAAAATAGGCTTATGCATTTTAATATTTTTGAAGGTTTTTATAAGCCTTTTAAAACTACTTTTTACAGGTGCCGCTTCAATTGCGATTCCATAAACTTGATTTACCTTTCTCATCAATGGTAGGGTAAATACTCCCCACCATATTGCTGTTATGACAAAAGAAATTTGTGAAGCTGTGATTACTGATAAAGGGATAATATGATACTGAGCCAATATAACCATAGCCATACATAGTATAAAAGGAATAGTACTTCCTATATACCCAAAAGCAAAACCCATACTTGAAACATAGTCCATCCTATCTTCTGTAGTGACATCCACTAAGAAGGCATCATAAAAGATACAGCTTCCTGAAAATCCTATGGAGGTCAATATGTAGACAACTAATAACATTAACCAATATTGAGTTGGCAC
Organism: Clostridiaceae bacterium; assembly: GCA_014380625.1. Classification (GTDB taxonomy): domain Bacteria; phylum Bacillota; class Clostridia; order Clostridiales; family Clostridiaceae; genus JACMJL01. Next base: position 25,363 of record JACMJL010000258.1, on the reverse strand, counting down.
CAATGCTAGCATAGCAGTGGTGATGATGCCCAGAAGAAAGAATACTTGAAAAAATTTCTTTTTATACCCCTTATAATCCGCAAGAGTCCCTAAAATGGGAGCAAGTATAGCTACTATAAGGGTTCCAATCGAGTTGGCATATCCCCAATAAGCTGTTGATAATGAAGGCAAGCCTCCTGCATTTTTAAAAACTGATTTAAAATAAAGTGGTAGTATTGTAGCTGTAACTGTCATACTATAGGCTGAATTAGCCCAGTCATAAAAAGCCCAGCTTTTTTCAATTTTAGTAAGTTTACTCAAAATGATTTTCCTCCCTTAGTTTAAATTCAGGAATTCTTTTAATACCTCTCCATCACACTGTTTAAATTTAAAACCTAGTAGTGCTGCTAAGGTCGGTCCTTCATCCACTAGGTTCATCTTTTTAATTATATTTCCTTTATTTACACCTTTTCCGGCTGCCATAAATACTGTAGTGTAGTTTTCCTTAAAGGGGCAATATCCATGAGTAGAGGCTGTGACATCTCTAACATGACCTGCTTCCCCTGGTTGAATTTGTTTAATAACCGTCCCCTCTAATTCATCTAGAAAATAAAAGCCTTTTTTTGCTTCGACCATAAGGGAACATTTAGGGTCTGCACCTAATTTAATTGCCTCTTCTGTTGAATATATATTATCAATACATTTTTCTTTTTCATTAAGCTCCTGAAGTATTTTTTTAACTTCTTTGATTTGGTTCTCTTCCTTTATATATACATAGGTAGAACCATCACAGGATTTAACTATAGCTTTGTAATCCAAAATCTTTTTATTTTTTACTTTAATGTATCCTTTTTCTTTTAATAAAATATTTAAATTAATAATCTTATCCTCATCCAAACTACTGTGGTCTCCTAATACCACCAAAGTACTTTTTTCATATATACCTTTATTTTTTATAGCATTAATTATGTCACCCAATCGCTTGTCTAACCTTTCTAATGCTGCCTTAGCTTCATTTGAGTTGAATCCATGATGATGCCTCATTGTGTCCAAATCCGTATAATGAACCAAAGTAAGACCTGCGTCTTTTTCTTCTATGGTGTTTAGAAGACTTGCATGTGTAAAATCATCTAAATTGGGCTGTTTAAGCCCTTTTCTTAAGTGCCCAAATTTCTTGTTAAGCAGAAACTGATATAATGGACTTCCATTCAATAAAGATACAAGAATTTGATTCTGCCAAGGCCTGTTTGCAAATATTTCAGGTAAATTATACTGAATTCTTGATTTTGCTGTGACTGGCCAAAGCAAGGCTGCTACCTTAATACCCTTATCTATGGCCAAATCATAAAGCGTCTCACCCCGCACATATTTTCTTTGCCAATACCAATCAGGAGACTTTCTATTTACTTGCAGTAGTGTGTTATTAATAACGCCATGATTCTTAGGGTATTTCCCTGTAACAATAGTAGCATGAGCGGGATAGGTAAGACTTGGATAAACACTATAAACCGCTTTAGCGTAAGAGGCATTTTGAAGATACTCTTTGAAATTAGGTAAATTTGAAATATAATCAAAATCTAGAGTGGACAAACCATCAAAGGAAACTACATATAAATATTTAGTTAATCTTTCCATATCTTATCTTCTTTCCATAATTATTTATTTAATTAATAATAACACGATTTTTGAAAGTTTTGTGTGAAACGTGCATAAATTTAGAACAAACTTGGGGTGTTCTTCTATTTTATCCTGTATATTCAGATACTTACCTCCACAGTAATAACTGCTGTTGATAGCCTTAATGAAAGTACTGAAAGACTTGGTTTCTGGTTAATAAATTAGGCATCTCAAATAAAATAACGAGGTAAAGATTCTGAGAATATTTTGCACCAGTCTAAGAACCATCACCCGAGCATAGTTATGCTATGTAAGGGTGATGGTAATGAAGCATGGCTGAAAATAGATCAGAAGCTGGCTTGTTATTTTTTTGAAGATGCCTTACGTTAAGAACCCTTTACTGTTTGAGCAAAGTTAGCTTAAGAAAAACTTTATAATATTATTATGTCCTAATACTAGTCCTCAAGCATCTCTTTAACTTGAGCAACATCTTTATCTCCACGACCTGATAGATTTACAATCATTACCTTATCCTTAGGGAGGGTAACTGCTAATTTCATTGCATAAGCAACTGCATGGGCACTTTCTAAAGCTGGAATTATTCCTTCAACCTTTGAAAGTTCCACAAAGGCTGCTAAAGCTTCAGCATCCGTAACTGACACGTAATCACCTCTACCTGATTCATGATAATAACAGTGTTCTGGTCCAACCCCTGGATAGTCAAGCCCTGCGGCTGATGAGTAAACTGGCAGAGGTTCTCCCTGTTCATCCTGAATATTGTAACATTTGAAACCATGTATTATTCCAACACTTCCCTTTGTTATTGAAGCAGCATGTTCTTTTGTATCAAGTCCTTTTCCAGCAGGTTCTACGCCCACAAATCTAACTTCCTTATCATTATAGAATGGGTGAAATAGACCTATGGCATTACTTCCCCCACCTACGCAAGCAACCAAATAATCCGGAAGTCTTCCTTCTGCGTCGAAAATTTGTCTCCTTGCTTCTACTCCAATTATGCTTTGAAATTCTCTTACCATGGTTGGAAAAGGATCTGGACCAACTGCGGAACCTAAAAGATAAAAGGTATCTTTGGCATTTACAACGAAGTCATTTAATGCAGCGTCTACAGCATCCTTTAAAGTTGCAGTACCTGTAGATACTGGTACAACCTTAGCGCCTAAAAGGTTCATTCTGAAAACATTTAACTCTTGTCTTTTTACATCTATTTCGCCCATATAAATGGTGCAATCCATTCCAAAAAGAGCACAAACCGTTGCGGTAGCAACCCCATGTTGGCCAGCTCCTGTCTCAGCTATTACCCTCTTTTTACCCATTCTTTTTGCAATAAGAGCCTGCCCAATTGCATTATTAATTTTATGTGCACCAGTATGGTTTAAATCTTCTCTCTTAAAATAGATTTTAGCTCCGCCTAGTTTTTCAGTTAAATTTGCAGCAAAATATAAGGGATTTTCTCTTCCGATATATTGCTTTTGATAATATGCAAGTTCGTTAAGAAAATCTTCATCATTAATACAGGCATAAAAATTCTCCTTTACTTCCTTTAGCACATTTTCAAGTTGTGGTGGAACAAAAGCTCCTCCAAATTGTCCGAAAAAACCGTTAGTTATTTCCATTAAATAATACCCTCTTTCATATTTATTAAAACTTTTTTATAAACAAAAAAAGCCCTCTTAACATGCGTCTGCATATTAAGAGGGCGATGCTATTCACGGTGCCACCTCTATTATTGTAATTAAAAACACTACAACTAACTCTTTTAGATACAGGAAATACTACCTTCTATATCCTATCTCTATAACGGAAGAAACCCGTGTTACCTACTTTAAAATTTCAGTTCCCGCTCATAAGACCATTCAATAAATTCTATAACATTAGGTTCCCAGCATCCCTAACTCTCTGTAGTCGTCGAAAATATCTACTTTTCTTATTCATTGCTTTATTTTATCTATAACTTATTCTAGTATAATTGGTATATTTTTATAAGTCAATACTCTAAATGAAATTTATTATATTGAAAAAATATTTTACATAATAGTTTTTTATTCTCATTTTTTTACCATTTTATGATATAATTATAATATGTGCGTAAATTCTATATTTATACTTTCAAGGGGATGTGGCTATGAAAATTATCACTGTGTGTAGTTTTATTTATATTAAAAGTAACTTAATAAAAGAGGTGTATTATAATGCTTAATTTGATGCAAAAAAATGTATTGACGGAACTTATAAGTACCTTCATTTGTGGTGCAGCTAGTACCTTATCCGAAATGCTTAATGAAAAAGTAATATTAAGTATTCCAGAGGTTAAATTAGTAGCTTCATCTGATTTTCAACAATCAGATTTTAACAGAAAGGATTTAATTGATTCTGAGCATATAATTACTTCTTCCATAAACTTCGGAAAAGCCTTTAGTGGAAAAGCATTTTTAATATTTCCCGCTGAACAAGCTAAGTTACTAGTAAACACATGCATAGGTAGCCAAATTCCAATAGATTATTCTTCTAACAACATTAATTTTATTGATACTGATTTTGATGTACTAAAAGAAATTAGTAATGTGATTTTAAATGCTGTAATTGGAGAATTTGGAAACTTAATAGGCTTAAAATTAGAGTACACTTTACCAGAAATAGAACTTATATTTGTTACCGACTCTGAAAAACAAATTTTATCTCAAGGGGACGTTTACATCTTTATTATTCGTGCAACTTTTCTACTTTCCAAAACTAAGATCAAAGGATCAATATTTATTGCATTAAGTTTTAATTCTGTAACCTTGCTGATTGAAAAGATTGATGAACTTATAGGAGAAATAAATGGATAATATAGCTAAAGATATTATTAATAAGTTAAACTTAGGAATCATTGTTATTGACTCAAATCAAAATATTGTAATGTGGAACAACTGGCTAGAACGTTTTACAAAAAAAACCAAGTTAGATACCATAAATCAGAAGTTAGTTGACATTTGCCCTAGATTCTCTGAAATGAAATACCAAAATATGATTGAAACAGCAATTTTGAAAGGCCTTACAAGATTTTGTTCTAGTTCTTTGCACGACATTTTTATCTCCCCTGCAATTAATTATTACAATGATATTATAAATAAACAAAATTTGCTTATTGAACCTATATCTATTAAAGATGAGGTATTTGTGGTTTTACAAATACATGATATTACCTTTTATCATAGCAGAATGCTTGAATTAAAAAACTTTATCACCCGAATAGAACATGAGTATGTAGAAGTTAAAGCATCAGAAAGTCTAAATAAACAACTTGCCTTACACGATTCTCTTACAGAACTACCCAATAGACTTTTATTTAATGAGCGATTATTATGGGGAATTAAATATGCACAGAGAAATAAGACTCTTTTGGCCGTTATTTTTTTAGATCTTGACGGATTTAAAAATATTAATGATACTTACGGACACACTGTAGGAGACATCTTGTTAAAGCTTGTAGCAAATAGATTACTAAGTACTGTTCGTCAAACTGACACTGTCGCTCGTTTAGGCGGCGATGAATTCATTATACTTTTAACTGAAATTAAAGATGTAGCAGCTATTGAGCTTATAGTTAACAAACTGCTTAAATGCTTTAACTACCCTTTTGAAATAAATAACCTCAGTATAAGTGCAAGTATTGGAATAAGTATCTATCCACAAGATGGTCAGGACTCAGAGCAATTAATAAATAGTTCCGATTTAGCAATGTATAAGGTTAAAAACGCTGGTAAAAATGGGTATAGTTTTTCTTATGCAAATGATTAATTTTCATGGTATACTAAAAATATACATCTTATACATAAATGCTATACTATGGGGGTTAAATATGAATTTAGGAACAGAATTTAAAATATTAGAAAACGTGGGTGATAAGGTTGTTTAGTCTAAAAGAAGAAAGTAAAACAATAAAAATTTTACTTTTAATAAGTTGTTTAACATTATTTGCTTTAATACTATTGTCAATTTTTTATTATGGAAATAGCACTCTTCTTGGCAATTTTTACGAACCAAACAATGATGATGTAAAGTTCATAAGAAGTGCTTGGAATTTAGCACAAACAGGTATTTACTCATATCATAGACCACCGGAAGCAACGGTTTTTATGATGCCAGGACTTCCCTTTATCCTATCCTTTTTAATGCATATATTTGGTAAGTTTGGAGGTATTACTGCCCTTAGACTCATACAGGCTGTATTTCAGATACTTTCTTTACTTCTAGTATTTTTTATAGCTAGAAAATTATTTAATAGTAAGGTAGCCATTATTGCAGTAATTCTTAATTTACTTTGTGTATGGGAGATTTGGATACCAAACCTTGTATTAACAGAAACCTTTTTTAAATTTTTGGTTCTTTGCCTAATGTTTTTTTCATTGTATGCACTGGAGGAAAATAAGCTTAAATATTATGCTTTGGGTGGTTTATTTCTTGGCCTTTCAGCCCTGTTCAGACCAACCATAGTTACATATCCCATACTGATATTAATTATGTGGATAATAAAAAAAGTTAGATTTAAGGATGCATTAAAGTATACCTTAGTGGTTGCAGGAATTTTTTGTATAGTAATGAGTCCTTGGTGGATTAGAAATTATAGCATATTTCACAGATTCATTCCACTTACACTGTCAACAGGTAATCCCATGCTTCAAGGTACCTTTATTTCCTATAATCAGAAAACTAAAGCTACTGATGGGTTAGATTATACAAACTATAATACTAAAGACCCGAAACTAACGGAAATAGAAAAGAACGATATGGAAATCGCTCTTTCTAATTATAGAATTAAGACACTTTTCCCTAAACAGCCCTTTAAGTTTATTTATTGGTACACTATATCAAAGGGTTGGATTCAGGTAAATTTCCCTTTTTACTGGAAAGAAATATTTGGGATAAATGTTACCAAAGCAATAAACTATAACTATTTATTACTTCTACTGGGTACCTTAGGGGCAATCTATTACTTTATGTCTAAAAACAAAAATAAGCTTGTCATATTACCTATAGCTACTATAATATATTTCGTTATAGTATATCTTCCATTTTATACAATGGGTAGGTATTTTTACCCCGCTTTGCCTTATGTGATAATATTAGCCTCATATTTTATTGTAAATATGTTTAATAAATTCAGACCAGCTGCTAAGTAAATACTTAGCAGCTACTTTTTTTCTGAATTATAAAGCCCAAATAATATTAATGCGGTTCCAATAATTATAAAAATAGTAATCTTTTCTTTAATAATAATCGCAGATAGGATAGTTGTCACAATAGGAACAAGGTAAATATACTGGTTGGTTTTTATAGATCCTATACTCTGAATTGCTTTGTTCCACATAAGGAAAGCTAGGGATGATGCTACTATCCCTAGGAAAAGCATACTCATTACAAGCTTTGAATCCATAGCTTCTATTCTAATGTTTTCCTGTAGAATAAAAATAATAGTACTTAAAGTAATTAATCCATAGAAAAAAACTTTTCTAGTCAATTCAATTAAATTATACCCATTTTGTATCTTTGGCATCAAAAGAGAATATACTGCAAACATTAATGATGCAATAAAGGCAAAAATATCACCTAAGGGTTCAATTCCCTCTAAACCCTTTCCATTTATAATAATTAAAAATACTCCAACATATGCCGCTATGAATCCTATTAACCTTTTCCTATTAAAAAAGTGAGTCTTATAGAAAAAGCTAGACAATCCTCCTGTAATTAATGGAATAGTGGATACAATTAAACTCACATTTGAGGAGTAGGTATGCTTAAGAGCTGAATTTTCGAAGAAAAAATATAAAGCTAAAGTCCCCCCTGCTGCCAAGAAGAATAATTCCTCCCTTATGGATACTGGCTTCTTAAACTTTGGAGATAAGATACTTAAAAAAATAACCGCCATTAAAAATCTGAAAAATAGTATTTGTAGTGGACTCATTTGCTGTAATAAAACTTTACTTACAATAAAAGTGCTACTCCATATTAAAATTGTTATAATGGCAAGAAAATGGCCTTTTAATTTAAAATTCAATTTATAACCCCCTTAATACAATAATTTTACTTTATTAAATTAAAGCAGTATAGTAAAAAATTGCACTAACTTTTATTTTAAATATGCTTGCGGGGTTACACCAAAGTATGATTTAAAGGTTTTAGAAAAATGGCTTTCATCATAAAATCCTATTTCATGAGCAATCCTTGTTACCTCACGTCCCTTACTCATTTCTTCTTTTGCATAATTCATTCGACAGCTTATCTGATATGCATGAGGTGTTATATCATGTTTTTGTTTAAATAATCTTATAATATAATATCGACTTAAACCACAAAGTTCGCTTAATTGTTCAAGATATATTTTTTCTAAAAAATTGGCATTAATAAATTCCTTGATTTTTTCACAAGCTATATCATTATTAGTTATTACTTCCTCATTAAATATAAAACAGTTTTCAATATAAAAAAGATACTCAATCAGTTCTATTAATATTTCTTCCTTCTCTAAAGTACTTATCTGGCTTTTCAACTGATTAAATGCTGTTTGAACCATTTTAACTTCTTTTCGTTTTAAAGATTTAACCAGTAACTTGTGAGGTAAAACTCCCTGTTTTAATAAGTCCTTAAACCAAGTTTTTTTAATGTAAAGCATTTGATAAACCCAATTTTCTTTATCCTTAGGCTGACATAAATGCATAATATCTGCCTCTATGAGTACTACTTGTCCCTGAGAAATTTCTACGTACTCATTTAAATACCCTAAAACACTATTTCCTTTTTCAATTAAGGCAATAGAATATTCATCATGAGCATGCTTTTTTTCCGGGTGTAAATTAAGTGTACAACTTTTTATTTCGAAAAAAGGTAGATTTTCATCCCTATAGTAGGTAATCTCTCCCATACAAACTCCTTTCATGGCAATTATAAATATATTTAAATGAAAAAGCTCTACAGAATCACTAAAAAAGTGACTCTATAGAGTTAATCTACGTGTAGGTTAGATACACTCACTAAATATAGGTAAATTTTACAATAACCCTTTTGATTTGTCAATTAATCTAGTTAAATAAGATCTATTTTTTAACCTAATCCACCGGTTTTACCAGCATCACTATCCAAACTTCCGTCGTAACCATTTGGGAAAAGCATATGCTGAGCCATTTGAAACTTGGCATAATACTAGGACACCTGCTTCTGGTATTGATGATATTACTTTACTACTTTTATTAAAACATTTTCTGGTAGTAAGTCGGATACATCCTTCTCTGCCTTTTCCGTCCATGCTGGGTCTTTTAGATTCAAATTTTTATCCATATGTGCATAATCAAAATCAACATCAAATAAACCTGCACTAGTCATTGCACCATGCATAAGAGTTTGGGACAGAGTTTCTTGAAAAACTTGTTTGAGCGGTATAACCCTTAAAATCAACTCCATAGCTCTTTGTGAGTACGGCGAAGCACCGCTTCAATTCGTGCCAGTAGTTCCACAGTTTCAAAAGGCTTGACTATATAATCATCCGCCCCCATTATAACATATACAATAAATGAAGAATGTAATGGAGTTGTAAATTCAATTATGGTATTAAACTTCCTAAGTCACAAACTTCCTAAGTCACAAACTTTATTAAGTTTACCTAATACATTCTTATACCCGATCTTTATATATTCATTGTTCCAGAGTTCCTCATAACTTATGTCTTTAATATTTAATTTTAATATTTCTTTATAATTATCTCCATATAGACTTTGAAGCAAGATCTCATAATCCCTAATAATAAGTTTATAATCCTCCTCATTGAAATATTTTAAATTTTTAATGTCGTAATTTAATTTTTCAATAATTCCATAGAGTTGATATATATAACTTAACTCTCTTAGTTCAAAGTTTTTTTGTAAGGAAGCAACTGCTCTAGAATAATCATGATTCATAGGTATTGTATATAGCTTTTCTCTTTGATCACCTGAAATCCTTAGGGTTTTAATACTCTGAAACAAAACCGTACAAATATCTAAACGAATAATTGCTGCATTATCCTTAACAATTTCAACTTCTTTATGATCTTGAAACTCCCTTGTTTCTTTTGCTAGTTTAGTTTGTATCTCTTCATTTTTAATTAAGGACTTTTTTGTGACAATCCAGCTACAGGTGGCTCCAAGTATTGAACCCGTTATAATTGCAGTTGCAGAAATCATGCTCAATAGAATTGGTTCCTTCAAAACTATTGCCAATGTATAAAACATTAATTTTATTCCCCCTTAAGTCTCTAAAATAAACCTTAACCTTTAGTCTGCTCAGAATATCGGACCTCAATACTTTTGATTGCTATAAAATTAAAGAAAATAAATTAATGCCAAAACCAGAACCCAATATCTTTCACTTCTTCAAACCTAATAAAGTTTTCTTTCTGAAGTTTCAGCAACTCTTTTGTTGGACCAGTTATTTGCACTCCATATATTTTTATACCATTTTTCAGTACATAGTCTGCTTTAGTATTCACTGAATTATCAATGCCATTTTGTTTTAATAAATCCTTATCTGGAATTATAATGTTTTTATTTTCATTAAGCCATTTTAATTCATTCATTATCTGATTTTCATATTGCTCATAATCACCCTTAGCTAAGGATGAATCTATAGAATTCTTAATAAAAGGCTTTCCTGGTATACCCCAAAGAATATATTGATTTAAACCTGAAATATCTTTAGGTTTTGTTTTTTCCTCTCCACATTCCACTGCCATCCATAATATATTAATATCATATTGTTTTAACAAGTCACTCATATTCTTTAAACTCATTAACTTATTACTGAAGAAAAAACAATAGCACCTATCTTTATTATAAATTTATTTTTTGCTCTAGTGCTTTATAAAAGGTTTCTTGAAGTATTTCTTCCGTAATATATTTATCTCCAGACAGTCTATAGATATAAATATATAGTTGAGTTTTAATATTTTCATAAATTTCTTCAATATCCAGCCACATCACCTTCTTTCAACTATATAACGTTGCAATTGCTAAAATGTTACACCTATATTATAAATTAAAATAATTGAAAATGGGCTGTCTCAAGATAATTATAAAATCATCCTGAGGCATCCCATTTTCAATTACTTTTTAATAAAAAAGCTTTATTGTACTCTTTCAAGTGTGAACTCCTGCCAGGAAACCTGGTTTGGAGTATTCTGTTCAACAGGTATATTATTACCTGTCTGACCCCCGGGAATATCAAAGGACTGTCCGTCATGTGCAAAGAAGAACTTAAATTTCCCATCGGTTCGAGGTACTATTCTCACCTTTTGATCCCCTATATTAGAGGTGTTATAATCCCATAAATGCAGATAGGCACCCGGTGTTGTAGAGCCATTGCTCACAGATATAACACGTGTAAGTGCATTTAAACTTGATACCTTAGACCAACCATCACCTACATTTTCAAATCTCCATTTAAACCAAGGGTTATCCTCATAATCGTATTGTATTATTTTACTGCCATTGGTTGAACCTTTATTCTGAATGCATAGGTATTTACCTGAATCAGCTTTAATATTATAATCTCCCCAAGGTTGCAGACGCCACAGTTGAGATGCTGACCCATTATCTGCCCCCTGCTGAACCTTTGCATCATTTGTGGTAGCTGCATTTAATACCTCCAGAATTTTGCCACTGTAAACATTCTTTATCTTATACCATCCATTTCCTGCCTCTATAAAATCCCACTGCTGGTCTGTGCCTACTCCTGTATAATCCCAGTTATGAAGCTGAGCTCCGTCATTTAATGAAGCATCTGCAATACACATTGCTTTTCCATTCACATAGGAAATAATCTTAAAGTGTCCATTTTCCACTGGTAAAATAGACCATCTTTGGTTTCCACCATTATAATCATAGGTCCACTGGTTGATTCTTGCTCCATTTGAGGTATCTCCTGCAATTAGGTCTAGCGCCTTGCCACTATTTTTATTTATCATCATAAAATATGGAGTAGCTACTGTTGTTACAGTTACACTATCAAAGATAACAGTCTGTCCGCTAGGGTCTCCTGTACCTGAACCACAGTATTGCCTTAAGCCTATTGAACCTGAGGTATAGGATGAATCATTCACATTAATTTTTGGTGTAATCATATCCTCAACAAAAACTTGTATATTTGAACCCTTTGTAATCACCTTCATATGATAGGCTTTTCCAATGTTTATTTGCATTGCGGTGCTGCCAAGTTGTGTCCAATTATTACTTGACTTACCCAGTACTACCTGTCCATTAGTACTTATTCCTGCATAATAGCCATTGTATGCATTCGCACCATTTGCAGGGTTTGATACTCTAAATATCTCACCGGCTTCCGTTCCACCATTTTGTATATTGACATTTACTTCATAGGTGAAATCAGAAAAGTTAGTTGTTGTTGCTACTGATTTTACTCCGCCTATGTTATAGGACTCAGAATAGTACTTGCCATTTTGTTGTTGCCAGCCACCCCCAAAGTTTACCCATTTATTAGGTCCATTTGTAGGAAAGTTGTCAGCAAAGGATGTACTAGGCCCTGAGGGTTTTCCTATTACAGGAAGATAAGTTACTCTTAATCTTTCTGCTCCGAAAGGTATTAATGTAACTTGTTGTACTGGCTGGGAGGATGCCACAGGACTTACAGGAGGTTCTGAGGCGTGAATCCCATTTATATCAAGTCCCCAGGCTGGTATTTGTTGTGCATTAACTTTAAGTGTTACTGGTGTTGTTGCTGGGATAAATGGGTTAGTAGGCATAACTCCCTTTTGAACAGTTATGGAAGCTTCGGGATTATTTCTATCTATATTTAATCCATAATTCCATGCTGTGGTGGGATGAACCTGGTATTCACTAAAGTCTGTATTATTGAAGTTATAGTTATTTGCCTTTACCCAACTTTCACCTACCTTAAGTGAGTATACTAATGGCCCTCTTTCTATACCAACTGAGTTATTTGTCCATGTAGATGTTTTTATAGACATTGGTACATCAAGAGTTACTACATCCCCATTATTCCAGGTTCTGTTTATTTTATAATAGGTACCTGGGGCCACGCCACTCTGTATTATACCATTTACTTTAACCACAGGCTTCGAACACCATGTAGGAATTCTTAATTCCAATGGGAAGGCAACAGTTTGTGATGCATTAAAAGTAAATCTCATTTGCTCTTCAAAAGGATAATTTGTAGCTTCCGTAAATGAAACATTAACACCATTACCCACCTTTGCATTTACTTTTGTAGGTCCATATGCTGTTACGGCTAAGCCATTATCTACTGTACCCATCCAGCTATTCTGTACATATTTGGGCCAGCCCATATGCAGGTTGAAGCAACAACAAGGGTAGCCTGAATATGGTCCTGGTACAACTCCGTTGCCATAATCCTGGGCATATCCATTTCCTCCGATAATACTTTGTACCTGATTAGGAAGTGTATAGTATTGAAGTTGGTGAATATTCTCATCTAATGCTCCAGGTAATTGATTAAAGGCAATTTTTTCTAACTGATCTCCTATCCTTGCATCTCCAAGAATTCTTGTTGCAATCTCATCACATAACATTCTTTCAACTGTTGAACAAAGTTCCACCCCTTGTGTGGATGAATTTCCTGAAAGAAACTCTGTTCCGGAGTTCATACCAGTTATTTGTGTATGGTAGGGATAAAGATTATTGTAACCAGCCATAAAGGCATCTCTGTCCACTGCACTATTAGTCCTCTGATAAAATACAGGAGGGTACTTGTAGGCTTCCGAAACGTTTACATTATGCTTAGGCATAAAATCTTGAGGAAAACTTGTTAAAAAAGTATTGTTAGTAAATATTTCACTATAGTTGTAAACTTGATTTTTTATAGAATCTGTTAAGTTAAGCAGAAAGGAATCTCCTGTTCTATTATAAAGCCATAATATAGCGTCTACATTATCCGCTGCTCTTGCACTTCCCCAACTGCTCAATGGTCTGTTGCCTAAATTATTTGCCTCATAGTGGAAGTAATTAGTCATAAAGGGGATCACCCTAGAATCATTTGTTGCTTCATAATAATCCATAATTGCATTTAGCATTGGCATTCTTGGCCACCAATCATTGTTGGTACTTGGTCCAAAACTCCCATCAGCCTTTTGGCTCTTTAAAGACCAGTCTATCCATTTCTGAGCCTTTTGTTTTAATCCTGCATCATTAAGTGTATAAGCAAGTGAAACAAGACCTTTTACATAGTAGGCCGGACGTTCCCAGTCTGAATCAGGAGCATTACCACCTAGCCAAGCTGAATTACTTCCTAATTCCGGATAAATAGCTTCGGAATTTCCTGTAAGTCCATCCCTTTGAAGTTGTAGTTGAGTTAAGAGCCAGCCGTTTGCATTTACACTGCCTAAAGGAAGTGTAATAAACCTGGTGTTTACCAAAGGAGCACGGTTAGATACATAGTTGATAGATGCAGCACTTACTGTTGTTGGAATTGCTCCCTGCAACACAGTTGTTGAAATTAGTAGAGGTGTTAGGAATCCACTTAAAAGTCTTTTTACTTTCATAATCTCTCCCTCCATTTTTTATTATTTGAACCAGTTCTACTATGATAGAAAACCTTATCTATCGCTGCAACTATAAATACATTTATGTAATTACATATTGTTCAATAAGTTATATTATTTTACAATAATGAGGTAATTGCAATTTTAGTACATATTAATAACTAAGTCAATTCATTAAAATAAAATAGTTAAATAGTATACATTATTGCGTAAAATTACAAATACTCAACCTAAAATATATTAAGTATATTTTACTTCCCACTACCTCATATTTTTTTCAGTATAATAAGCTATTGCAACTGTTCCAGGACCAACATGTAATCCAATTACTGGACCTAAAGCGCAAATACTGATCTCTATATTTAGCTTTTCACCAATACTATTAGCTAATTCCCTAGCTTCTTCATAACAATTTATATGATGTACCACAATTTCACTTAATCCGTACTCCTCGATATCCGCAAGCATTGTATCCACCATGTTTATTACAGCTTTTTTCTTTGTTCTAACCTTTGTTAATATTGTAGTTACTCCATTTTCTACAGTAAGAATGGGAATTATTTTAAGAAAATTACCAATTAATGCATTTGCAGCTCCTATTCTTCCACCCTTTTTTAAATATTTTAGATTATCTGGAATAAATAAAAATCTACTTCTTCTTATATTATCTTTAGCCAGCTCTATCACTTTTTCTAAAGTCTTCCCTTCCATAGCAGCTCTTGCAGCAACAATAACAGCAAAACCAAGTTGCATACAATTAGAACGCGAGTCTAAAATTTCTATATTGGCATTGTTATAATGCTCTAAAATCATATCTTTAGCAATATGAGCAGTTGAATAAGTACCACTCATATCAGAGGATAAAAATATACAAAGAAGATCATCTCCTTGTTCCACCACCTCTTTCATTTTAGAATAAAGTTCATCAATAGATGGCTGTGAAGATGTAGGAATTCCCTTTATATCCATCATTTCATAAAAATTATTGTTATCTAAATCAACTTCTCTAAAACTCTCATTTCCGAAGATAACATTTAAAGATACTGTTATTATATCTAATTCCGTTGTAACCTGTTTATCAATATAACTTGTACTATCAGTTAAAATTTTTACACCCATAACTCTGTCCCCTTAATTATCAAATTATTTCATCCTCCATTATAACATGAAAATACTATAACAAGCTTATTAGGATGTCCTTATAATTTCAATAATCTCTTCTGTTGCCTTCTTTGATTCAGGAAAGAAGAACAAAGGCCAAACATGTATCATAAGAGGATATTCATAATAGTCTAAAGCTATCCCTTTTTCATCTGCCATTGTTTTTAACTTTTTAGTATCGGGGTACAATATATCATGAGTGCCGATGAATAAACTGATTTTACCTAGTCCCTCAAGATTACCAAATATAGGACTAATTAAATGATGTTTTGCATCCTTATCTCCGCCGTACCACTTGATGATATCAATTAACGCAGGCACTGCAGATATTGGGTCAAATCTCTCTAACTCTTGTATTTTAGGATTGCTGAAAGACATATCTAAAGTTGGGGAAATTAATATTATGTTTCCTGGTTGTGGAATTCCTTTTTCTTTTAACAATTGTGCTAAAGAAAGACTCATTCCTCCACCTGCAGAATCCCCCATAATTATAGTATCTTCATATTTTGTGGCAGAAATAATTTCCTGATATATAGGAACAATCATGTCAAAAACTTCTTGGCATTGATGTTTTGGTGCCAAAGGGTAAATAGGTACTGTTATTGTACACTGTAACGCATCTATGAGCTTCACCAGAAACTCCCAATGAGGGCTCATAATTTCATATACAAATCCTCCTCCGTGAAGATAAAGAATATGTTTTTCTCCCGTAACCTTTAATGGTTTCATTACATAATAACAATTACCATTTATCTGTTTTTTACAAATATTATATCTACTTTGGATTTTTTTAGACGGTTCATAATTATCAGATAATTGTTTTTTGTCTATATGTTTTTTTAATTTGTTACCAGTTAATTTCCACATTTTATTTATTCTAACCACTCGAAACAGGACTTTAAATAACTTACTTTGAATACTTTCCATAAAGTTTCCTCCTTAAGCATTTTGTTATAAATCATAGGTTATCCTTAATACCCATCTTCTCTAGCTCATATTTTAGATTCATGTCAATTTTCTCGAAAATTTTTATAAGTGAATCTTTTTCATCTTCTCCTAATTGGCTAAAAAGTAGGCTATCCCTATTAATTCTATTTTTGTGCAGTTCTTCGTGCTTTAAATAAATAGTTCTTCCAAGTTCTGTTAATTTATAATAGATTTCTTTTTTGTTTTCTGGCTTTTGGTAGATTTCTATGGCACCAGCTTTTATAAGCCTTTTGGCAATTTTACTAATTGCCCCTCTAGTCATACGAAAGGCTTTGGCTAACTTTGTAACATTGGCCTCTTCAATTTTATCTATTAAATCAATACAATGAACCTCTAAAACATTGTGTTCTGAAATGAAGGATGTTTCTGCTAAGCTATTTATTATGTTATGACGTTCAGTGACTTTGTCAAAAGTACTACTGAGTATTTCTTCCTTGGTCATTCTAGCCCTCCCTTATTGTTGTAATGGAAACAATCTCATTGTACATTAATATTGTTTCCTTAGTCAACAATATAATCTGAAATGTCCTTCTATTTATACCTAGCCACAACAGAAGAAGTTATTTAATTTTTATTCTAATAATTAAATCAAGATTAATATTAACAATTTTATACCTTTCACAGGCCTCAGCACTTTATTACACAAGTTAAGTCTACTTTACCAAACACCTATATATTTATATGGGGTGATCATACACCCGATAATAAAAACTACAAGGAAGAAAAGTTTTATGACCGAGAGCTACTTTTCAGTGAAATCAATAAAAAATTGTCAATTGTATTAGAAAGATAGATATGCTTTGATTTAAAAATATAAGATTTTAGGAGGATTATTATTATATGAACCCCGTCCCCATGTCACCATAAAAGGATTTCCGCTAATGATGTCGAATTATAACTTACTATAGATTAATTTAGTACAATAGAATTATATTGGGGTGATAATATGTTTGGATTAAAAAAGAAAAAAACTTACTCAATGTTAGTATTTAGTTATAACGATAAATTTAAGTATGAGGCAATTAAAATAAGTTTAATATATCTAGTTACGGGACTTATCTGGATTTTATTTTCAGACAAAATTGCAAACAAACTTGTTAGTAATAGAGATATGTTGGCAGTAGTAGGCATATATAAAGGTTGGCTTTATGTTGTTATCACATCTAGCATGCTTTATTTATTAACAACAAATCTATTGAAAAAAGTTGCTATAGCAGAAAAAAAGCTTAGTGAAAGTTATGAAGAACTTGCCTCCTCAGAAGAAGAGTTAAAGCAGCAGCTTGATGAGATATTGGAAAGCAAAGAATTGCTGGAATTAAGTGAAGAAAGGTATAAAACCATCGTTAACAATTCCTCAGATATTATTTATAGTTGCGATTCCGAGGGAGTTTTAATTGCTGTTAACAATACCTTTTCTGAATTTACCCAACTTCCTGAAAGCAAAATCATTGGCAAAAGGATCAGTGAAGTTGTAGATTATAAGGCTGATGATGACTGGGAAAAAAGTATAAAAGATGTGGTTAGCTCAGGAAAAACAATGACCTTTGAAAATAATTACAGAGAGGATACAATATTTAATACAACAATTTCTCCTATATTTGATCTTAAAAATAATATTATTGGTGTTACTGGTAGAGTCCATAATATTACAGAAGCAAAGAAAAGCCAACAAATAATAAGACGTATGGCATACTATGATGATCTAACAAGTTTGCCAAACAGGGTATTTTTCTTTGATGAATTAGAAAAAGAAATCGCTGTGGCTAGAGAAAATGGCACTAAATTAATTGTTTTATTTCTGGATATGGATAACTTTAAAAGGGTTAATGATTCACTTGGTCATGTATTTGGCGATGATTTATTGAAGGAAGCTTCTAGACGGTTAGGAGCATCTATGAGAGAAGGTGATATAGTTGCTAGGATAAGTGGTGATGAGTTCTCAGTGCTTCTTAAAGATGTAGAAACTGTTAATGTAATTCTACCTATTGTTGATCGTATTTTAAGCGTATTCTATGAACCCTTCCAAATTGAAAATAGTTCAATTAACATGTCATCAAGCATTGGTATCTCGGTTTTCCCCGAGGATGGCGAACTCCCTGAAGAACTAATAAGAAGCGCGGATATTGCAATGTATAAGGCAAAGGAACTTGGTAAAAACATGTATCAATTTTTTAATATTCATATGAAAAATGAGCTTCTTAGGAAACTTAATATAGAGGTAATGCTAAGAAAAGCAATTACTGAAGATGAATTCATCCTATATTATCAACCACAGTTTGATGTTAGAACAAAAAAACTTCGTGGGTTTGAAGCACTAATAAGATGGAATAACCCTGAGTTAGGATTTTTAAATCCTTTAGAATTTATTTTTATAGCAGAAGAGACTGGCCTTATTTCAACAATAGGAGATTGGGTTTTAAATTCCGCCTGTAGGTTTGCTAAGAGAATTAATGATAAATATGGAATCAATACAGTAATTGCTGTAAATATATCTCCAATCCAATTAAAACTTACAAACTTTTACAATAGCGTTGTAGATGCAATTAATAAATCGGGCCTTAATCCCTCTAATTTGGAATTAGAAGTCACTGAAAACATTTTTATAGATAATTTTGAGTTTGCTTTAAAGATTCTAAATGACTTAAAAAAATATGGAGTTAGAATTTCTTTAGATGATTTTGGAACGGGATATTCCTCCATAAGCTATTTAAAAAAACTTCCCATTGACTTGTTGAAAATTGACAAATCCTTTATTGATGAAATTAGTGTATTAAATACTAAAAATGACTTTATTGAATCTATAATTTCATTAATTCATAAATTGGATATAGAAGCATTAGCGGAAGGCGTGGAGACTAAATTTCAATATGACTACCTAGTAAGTGCGAGAATTGATAATATACAAGGATTTTATTTAGGTAAACCCTTGTCAGAAGATGAAGTTGAAACGCACTTGAAGAAACAAGGATATCTGTAATATCCACATATCAACTTTTAGGGCAAGCTAATAAATTCTTACTTTACCAATAGAATTTATTAGCTTGCCCCTATACCTACACAAATTTCAGTTTAAACCTCAAGAGAGCTGTCCCAACGCAGACTTATAGACTTTAATGATTTCCTCAGTAGTTCTTCTGGCATCAAAAATACTTCTTGCCCACTCATAACCGTCCTCACCTATTTTTTTTATATGATCTTTATTTTTATAAATATAACTTAAATCTTCGTATAAAAATTGCTCATTATTTATTTTATTTGCTTCATGATCAGCGAAATAAAGCTTCCAAGCTTCTTGAAAATTATTTTCAGTTAACAAGCCAAAATATCCTTGATTACCCGTGGCAATTAAAGGTTTGCCGCAGGCCATGGCTTCTATTGCAACTCTTCCAGTGCCCACTACACAATCACAATTAGAATAAAAATTAACCATATCAGTTCTTTCACCCAAAAGATGAATGAACTTTCCATTTGAAGAGTTATTAATTCTATCAGCCATGTCTTTGATATCATTAAAGACATGACCATCTCCAATAATGAAGGCATGAATATTCATATTTTCATTATTTCGTAAATCACTACATACTTTTATTACATTTTCACAAATATAAGCTTTTGACCAGGCCATTCTACTAGCGTAAAGAATGGTAAAGGCATCTTCAGGCACTTGCAGTTCTTCACGAATATTGGTAGCTACTCTAGGATAAAAGATGTTAAAATCAATACCATTTGGAATTACTACCGATGGTATATTAAAGTCTTGAAGCCAATCGAAAACAGGTTCACTTACACTTATTACTTTAGTACAATTATTTAGTCTATCAGAGGCTATGTCTTGATAATATAGACCGTGAACAGTAAAAACACAAGGGATCTTAAGTTCATTGGCAACATCAATACAAAGAGCTCCAGAAGGAGATTGATGAAGGTGCATAATATTTATACCTTCTATTTGAATGATTTCTTTTATTTTATTTTTGTATCCCAATGCAATATCCTCAGAGTTAATTATAGCTAAAGGAAAGTCTATAGTGTAAATTTTGCAGCCTAATTTATTAAACTCCTCATATAAAGCCCCACTATCAGATAAAATAACCACACTAATTCCAGCTTTTATTAATTCTGAAGCTAGGGTTAATACATGAGTCTCTGTTCCACCGATAATCATGCTATCTATAGCTAATAATACTTTCATATTACTTAACCTAGGAGTAGAAACTTTCTCACTATAGAATTGGTGAGAACGCTGGCCAGCATGATGACGATAATAATATAATAAATAGGGCACATTATCTACACCGGTTGAAAGAAGTTTTGTGATAAATTCATAATCTTCAGCTCCCGTAACTCTTCGTGTCATACCTCCAAATTTATCAAATAATTCTGCATGAAATAAAATGGTTCCAAAACATACACAATGTCCACCTTTTGAATATACCTCTTTTATATTACTAGTTCCGTAACTAAGCCAGCTTCCTCCAGGTGTGGGATTAAAATAGTTAGCTTCTGAGGTTAAATAATTAGTACCGATAACATGAACCGTGGGATTTTCTTTTAAATATTTAACTTGTATTTCAATACGGTCTGGATGTGATAGATCATCTGAATCCTGACAAGCAATAAATTCTCCTTTAGCTAGAAAAAAGCCAATGCTAACAGCTCCGGCAAAACCTGAGTTTCTTGTAAGTGATGTACAAGTTATTGAATCTTTTTTCTCTAAAAGGTGTCTATTAGTATTAATCCAATCATTTATAACCTCAACACTATTGTCAGTAGATGCATCGTCCACGATAATAATTTCAATATTCTTATATGTCTGATTCCTAATACTGTCAAGGCAATCTACTATATATCGAGCATGATTATAGTTAGTTATAACAACACTAACTAATCCTGGTATTCTATTGTATAACACATAGTTCCCTCCCTTTTTTACATATAGTAACTATTATAAAAAGAGTCTATTAATTTAAGGGTAAAATTCTTCGCACTATATATTATTATTAATTTAAAATAATGTTACAGCTAAAAACCCCCCCAATCTTATTTGTATTATCCTAAGATTGAGGGGGTTATTATATTGTATTACATAGGGTTTAAGGTTCGTTTTAAGAATTCTCGAGTACGTTCTTGTATTGGGTTATTAAAGATTTGTTCTGGACTTCCTTCTTCCGCAATAATCCCTTTATCCATAAATACTACTCGATGAGATACTTCCTTTGCAAATGCCATCTCATGGGTTACTACTAACATGGTAAGGCCAGTTTGCGCTAGTTCCTTCATAATTTTAAGGATATCTCCTACCATCTCAGGATCAAGAGCTGAGGTTGGTTCATCAAACAACATCACATCTGGTTCCATAGATAGCGCCCTAGCTATTGCTACACGTTGCTTTTGACCACCGGATAACTGTCTTGGTTTTGCGTTAACATATTCATCCATTCCAACAACTTTTAAATATTTCATAGCAACCTCTTCAGCCTCAGCCTTAGAGCGTTTTAACACTTTAATTTGTCCCACTACACAATTACTTAAAACATTGTGATTATTAAACAAGTTAAATTGTTGGAAAACCATACCTAATTTAGTACGATAAGCATGGATATCATGTTTATCATCTAAAATATTTTCGCCATTATATATTATTTGACCACCACTTGGTTTCTCTAAAAGATTAACACAACGAAGAAGAGTTGATTTACCAGATCCGGAGGAACCGATTATGCATACTACTTCGCCCTTACTTACTGAGAAATCAATGTCCTTTAACACTTCATGAGTTCCAAAAGATTTGCTTAAATGCTGAATATCAATTACCTTTTCCATATTATCTCTCCCTTCTCCTAATGTTTATTCCCATCAATATGTTTTGTTCTAATAAGCATATCTTCAGGTGTTTCTACTTGCATTTGATTACCAATCATAATGTAATCTTCTGGGCCATCTAACTTTTTTTCAATAAAACGTAAAATTCTCGTTATAGAGAAGGTCATTGCAAAATAAAGTACACTTGCAACGAAAAATGTTTCAAAATATCTATAGCTGTTTCCTGCAACTGATTTTGTCTGGAAATATAATTCAGATACAGCAATTACGTTAAGCACTGAGGTATCTTTTATATTAATTACAAATTCATTACCCGTTGCTGGTAAAATGTTACGAATTACCTGCGGTAATACTATATTAAACATGGTCTGAAAATGATTCATACCAATAGCATCAGCCGCTTCAAATTGTCCTTTATCTATAGAAACGATACCGCCACGAACAATTTCTGACATGTAAGCTCCCGTATTAATAGATACAATAAAAATACCTGCAAGTATTTTGTCCATATCCTTTATACCAAAGACTAAGGCAGATCCGTAATAAATTACCATAGCTTGTACGATCATAGGGGTTCCACGAAATATTTCTATATAAACAGAAAGAATACCATTAATAACTTTAAGAAAAATTCCTTTTGCTTTTCTTTCAGGTATTGGAATAGTACGTACGACCCCTATTAATAAACCGATGATAGATCCTAAAATAGTACCTATTATGGAAATTTCAAGTGTTACACCAGCTCCACGAATGAACATTGGCCAGTTGTTTTGAATAATTTTTACTACCCACTCTAAGCTCATTAATATCCTCCTTGTATAAATACATTGTAAAACCGACTGCATTAAAATGCACCCGGTTTTAATTAATTATTACTTTGCTGCTGGTTGATTTTTAATAGCAGCATCCATAATGCTTTTACGATCTTCTTCTGAGATTTTTGCTAAAGTTTCATTAATTTTTGAAGTTACTTTACTATTCTTAGCTAAACCTACTGCTATTGCAGTATCATCAGGCGAAGTAGTAAACTTTTCTTTAAATTCTACCATTTTAAAGTTTTTGTTTGCAGTTTCAGCACTAACACCCTCTGGTTTTTCTGAAACATAACCATCGATGATTCCTGATTCAAGTGCAACTCTCATTGCTGGGAAGTTGTCCATTGCTGTTTCTTTCTTTACACCTTTAATTTGATCTATAACTGAATAGTGGAAGGTATTTAATTGAGCTGTTACTTTTGCTCCTTTAAAATCTTGAATAGAAGTAGCTCCTACAAATTTCCCACCATTTTTAACAACCATAACTAAATCTGATTTATAATAAGTGTCTGAGAAGTCTATTGTTTCTTGACGTTTTGCTGTTGGTGACATACCTGCAATGATGGCATCGATTTTCCCTGAAATTAAAGCTGGCACAAGTCCATCCCATTCAGTTTTAACAATAACTAAGTCTTTACCTAAGTCTTTAGCTATTTTTTTAGCTATTTCTACATCATAACCACCTGCAAATTCTGCGCTTTGATCAATTTTAACACCACCATTTGAGCTATCCATTTGAGTCCAGTTAAAAGGTGCATAACCTGCTTCTAGACCTACCTTAAAAGTTCCACCTGCTGCTGTTTTTGAACCTTCTGAACTGCTACTGCTGCTTGATGCACATGCTGATAATAACATAATAGCAGTTAAAGACATTGCTATTACTAATGATAATTTTTTTCTCATGATTAATTTCCCCCTTTTTCATATTAAGTTTTTTACTAGACAAAAAAGACCTGAGATGAACTCAGGTCGCAAAATGTATACTTGCTCCTAATTCCTCTGCTTTTCCCAATGAGATAGCACAACCCAATAAACCGGGAGGCTTATTGAGACAGTCCTGCAACTCTTAACTGCAGACCCAGCAAGCAATAATGAGGGTATTGCAAGCTTCGGCGACCTTTCCTTCTCCATAGTTTCAACGTTTCTCATACTCCACTAAAGACTGTTAAAGACCGCGCCTCTACCCCACCAATAAAAGTGAGGTTATATAAAATTACATTACATAGTTTACATCAGCATAGCATACCTGTCAACTGCTTTCAATATAAAAATAAGACGTTTAAAACATATTTATGTACAATTCATCAACTATCTATGTAACCTATATTTAAAACATGATATAAATATAAACATGGAACGCAAAGTACCGCAGAAAGGAGTCCGTTAAGATGGTGGTTTTTTATTTATTAATTTTATTAGGAGGTTTAGCGGTATGGTATTTAATATCAAAATTTGTTATAAAAATTAAAGAATCAAAAAAATGAAAGGGTGTAAAAAATGAGATCATTAAAGACAGGAGCTAAAATAGGAATTTATTTAACAGTGGGAATAGGTATAATAATTATTATAGTTTTACTCAATATGTCAACAGTTAAAATCAAACCAGGTTATGCAGGAGTTATCTATGATATGAGTGGGGGTATTGAAAGCAAAACCTTATCACAAGGTTGGCACTTTATATCCCCAACTAAAAAGGTGACAAGTTATCCTATCTCTACAGAAACAATATTTTTGTCAAAAAATTCTAAAGAAGGTATAACCGCTGATGAAAGTTTTGATATTAATACGAAATCAGGTAAATCTGTAAATGTAGATGTATCCTATTCTTATCGTATGGATGTTACTAAATTACCAGATATATTCACTAAATTTAGAGGTCAGAATGCAACAATAATTGAAGATAACTTTATAAGAAGAAGTTTGAAGTCCAATATTAATAATGTTTCCTCTTTATATGAGGCAATGGAGGTATATGGTTCTGCTAGAGCTGAGTTAAAAGGAAAAACCTTCGAGGCTTTTAGTAAGGATATGGCTCAATCAGGTATCATTATAGAATCCTTTGACTTTTTAGCTATAAGACCTGATAATTCTTCTATGAAAGCTATTCAAGATAAAGTTGATGCAGAGCAAAAATTACAGCAAGCAAAAATAGACCAACAAAAAGCCACCGTTGAAGCCCAAACAGCTAAAATTACCGCACAAGGACAAGCTGATTCAAAATTAATTTCAGCAGAAGGTGAAGCTAAAGCAAATACAGCCTTACTTCAAAACATGACACCACAACTTATAGAATATAAAAAACTAGAAGTTGCAGGCAAACAAGCAGATGCCCAAGCTAAATGGCCAGTAAGCACCTTTGTAAATGGAGGCACAACACCATTTCTAAATATACCAGCAGGGAAATAGTCTCATCTTG
>JACMJL010000257.1 GCA_014380625.1 Clostridiaceae bacterium | reverse complement strand
TAATTAATTTTCAATCCAAAAAACATAAGTACACATGTAGCCAATATCTGAAAACTAAGCTTTTGTAAAGGTTTTAATTCAAATTTATCATCTAAAATACCATAAAAAACAATAATTGAGGCACCAATTAATATTCCCATTTCACCCTTTGATATTGGGCCTCTTTTTAATATAATACACATAATAAAACTTATGTATATAGCAAGTCCTCCCATAAGAGGCATAGTTTTATTATGAATCCTCCTATTATCCTTAGGAATGCTTACAACAGAAAATTTACAGGCTAATTTTCTTACTAATGGTGTTATTAAAAATGAAATTATTATAGCAATAAGTCCAAGCAAATAAATATTATTCATACCAACCATCCTTACGTTTAAGCACCTTACAATTTACTCCTTTGTCGGGCTTAAGCTTACTAATTCTATCCAATTTGCATATTTGAACCAATTTATTTCAGGAGTGTATTCCTTAGCAAAAACTACTCTTGATATTCCTGATGTAATTATTAGCTTTTGACATTCAGGACAGGGAGTATGCGTAACATACAATGTAGCCCCCATCCGTTCCTCCGGAGATACCTCTAATAAACAATTCACTTCAGCATGTATAGTTCTTAAACAATGATTGTTTTTTATATAACATCCATGTTCCTCATCATCGCAATGTGGTAACCCTTTAGGGCTTCCATTATAGCCTGTTCCTTTTAATCTTTTATCTCTTACCAAAACGGCACCTACGTGGAGTCTTGGACAAGTACTTCTTTCCGATACTTGAAAAGCAATATCCATAAAATAATTATCCCAATCTTTTCTCATTTAACCCTCCAATGCTTACTAATACTCCTACAATTATAGAACATTACCATAATTACTTCAATACAATAAAAAAAATATAGGCTGGAAAAATCCAACCTATATTTACTATAACTAGAAGTGTTTTTTGTTAATCCTCTGTTAAAAATTCATTTTCTTTAATAATTGTTACAATATCTTTTTCAGGAACATTAATAATTTCACTCACCTTTGTAACAATTTCATTAACAAGCTTAGCCTTTTGCTCATTAGTTACCTTTGGTACCTCAATGGTTATTACTGGCATACTATCACTTCCTTGGTTTATTATAAAATTTACTTAGTTCCAAACAGCCTATCTCCTGCATCCCCTAAACCAGGAACTATATATCCTTGTTCATTTAACTTTTCATCTATAGATGCAATATATACATCTACATCTGGGTGAGCATCAGTAACTGCTTTAATACCTTCAGGTGCCGCAATTAGGCACATTAATCTTATGCTTTTTGCACCTCTTTGTTTAAGCAAACTTATAGCATCTATTGCAGATCCTCCTGTAGCAAGCATAGGATCAGTAACAATTACTTCTCTTTCTCCTATATCCGCTGGAAGCTTACAAAAGTATTCCACTGGTTTAAGAGTAACTTCGTCTCTATACATTCCAATATGTCCAACCTTTGCAGCCGGAATTAATCTAAGCATTCCGTCAACCATACCTAAACCTGCTCTTAGAATTGGAACTATAGCCATTTTTTTACCAGCTAACATTTTACATGTTGTCTTACATATTGGAGTCTCTATTTCAACGTCCTCTAGGGGGAAGTCTCTAGTAACTTCGTATGCCATAAGCATTGCCACTTCTTCTACTAAGTCTCTAAAATCCTTGGAACCTGTATGCTTGTCTCTAATAAAAGATAGTTTATGCAATATTAGCGGATGTCCAATTTGTGTTACCTTACTCATTATTTTTCCTCCTCAAAACTATTAATTATATTTTTTTTCAATATCTGAAATCTTATTTACACGGAATGTATGTCTTCCACCTTCAAAGGTTGCATTTAAAAATGCATCAACTATATCTAACGCAACTCCCACTCCTACAACCCTTTCACCAAGTGTAAGAATATTTGCATTGTTATGTTCTCTACATGCATGCGCACTGAAAGTATCTGAGCAATTAGCAGCCCTAATACCTGGAACTTTATTTGCTGCTATACTTATTCCAATGCCAGTTCCACATACTAAAATGCCTAAATTATAATTGCCCTTGGCAACTTCCACTGCAACCTTCTCACCAAAATCAGGATAGTCACAGGATTCTATTGTATATGTCCCGAAATCCTTAAACTCAATATCCTTCTTTTTAAAATGCTCTATTATTTCATTTTTTAAACTTAAACCAGCATGATCACTACCTAATGCAATAACCATAACTACACCTCCTTATTAAATGTAAAATCATTTCGCAAAAAAAGAAGATACTAGCATTAAGAAATACCGTTACCTTCTTTTAATTTTGAAATCAATAAATTGATTAAGTATTCTAATTGTTCATAAGTCTTTTTATAAATTGATAAATCACCACCATAGGGGTCAGAAACTTCTCCTTTGACATTAACGTATTCATTTAAGGTATACGTAACATTTTGTGGAACCTTAAAATAACTAATAGCATATTGTTTTACACTGTTAGACATTGCTAAAATTAAATCTGCTTCTTCAATAAGTAATTCATCTAGTTGCACTGCTTCTCTTTTACTTACATCACAGCCCAATCTATCTATTAATAACTTTGAAGTGTTTTTAGATATAATGCTTCCCTTTAAAATACTAACTCCAGCAGAAAAAGACTCCATTCCATCTATATTACAAACTCGGTTGAATATAGTTTCAGCCATACAGCTTCTACATGTATTTCCCGTACAAATAAACAGTATTTTCATCTTTACCTCCACTTTCTGTATCTTAAACTTTAATTATATCGAATCCTGCAGACTTCTTTAGCCTATTCATAACAGCAATTCCCATTCCAGTCTCATCAAAAGCCTCTGATAAAATAATGTCTACCTTCATATCATCAAAGCTTCTAAGAGTTTCAAATAAGTTTTGAGCTATAGTCTCTATGTGTCTTCGTGATCCCAAGGACACTACTTCACCTTGTAAATATTGACAAATAGTTTCATCTGTCGCTATTATTCCTACTAGCTTTTTATCATCCATATAATTTTGCACCATTTCATTAATTTTTGCAATAGTTTTTTGTAAATCCCCGCAAACAATTTTTACTGGGGCATTTGGAGCATAATGTCTATACTTCATACCTGGTGCCTTTGGCTTAAAATCTAACTCTGGCTTTTTCATAATAGCCCTGTCAATATAAATCCTTTCATCAAAGTTTCTAAGCATATCAACAGTAATAGCGCCAGGACGAAGCACGCAAGGAGGATCTGTAGTGCAATCTATTATTGTGGATTCTAATCCAACTTGGCAACTTCCACCCCCTATGATACAATCTATCTTTCCTGTTAAATCTTCAATGCATCTTTCTGCCTCTGTAGGACTTGGTCTTCCAGATATATTAGCTGAAGGTGCCGCTATGGGTACCCCTGCAGCTTTAATTAATTCTCTAGCTATAAGGTTAGCTGGCATTCTTATTCCTACACTTTCAAGACCAGCACTTGTAATTGAGGGTATTTTAAGTGATTTTTTTAAAATTACAGTTAAGGGTCCCGGCCAAAAAGCCTCCATAATTTTATGCGCAATATTAGGAATTTCAAGCACGTACTCCTTAATACTTTCAAAATCTGCTACATGAACAATTAAAGGATTATCCTGTGGTCTTCCCTTAGCCTCAAATATTTTCTTTACTGCTTCTATATTTGTGGCATCCGCACCTAACCCGTAGACGGTCTCCGTTGGAAAGGCTACCAATCCTCCCTTATGTAGGATTTCACCTGCGACTTTAATTTGTGATTCATCTATTTTATTTTCATCTAAATAAATAATTTTTGTATTCATTTGTACACCTCTTTTTATTTATTAAAACCTTAGATAACCCTAGTTATCACAAGTCCCAATACTATCCCAGTAAGTACTCCCATGGTGCTTGTGATTCCATTCCAAAGTTTAGAAGACTCTGGAAGCATCTCACCACAAACCACATAAAGCATAATTCCAGATGCAAAAGACAAGCAACCACCTAGAACATCTCCGGATAAACTTCCTAAATATGCTCCTATCCACACTCCAATTGCAGTTGGAAACGCTGCTAGAAAGGCGTATAGCAGGATTTTAGATATTTTAGTTTTATTTGCCATCAATGGTGCAGCAACAGCCATACCTTCTGGAATATCATGAATAGAGATAATTATACTCATTTTTATACCTAACCCTTGAGTAGCAAGAAAACCACAACCCATTATAATTCCCTCAGGTAAATTATGTACCATTAAACCCATAGCTGCCATGAAGGCAACTCTCATATGTGTATTGCTAAACCATTTAGCAACAATAAGCATCCTATCTAAAACCATTATAACTCCAATTCCTAAAACACAGAAGAACAGAGTCCCAAAAAAACTCCAGTTACTAATGGCCTCTGGAATCAATTCAAAAACCACAACTGACAACATAAGCCCACCAGAAAAACCAACTATAGCTCCTAAGAATCTATTAGTAGGGTTTTTAATAACTACTCCAAGACAAGCGCCTACCATTGTCCCAATCAAAGAAACAATACTCCCAAAAATAATCAACAACAGTATATTTATTTTCAAAATAATCCCCCTTTCCCATATAATCTTATTTTTGGAAAGTTCGGATTATTCTCTAATTCCCTTATTTACTTAAAAGTTATATAAAAAAATAAAGCCCTCATTAGCAAAAAAACTTTAAAAAGTTTTTTTGTGCTTCTAGATGGCTTTATTCTTACTCATAAATCTCCCTAAGGCTAATAATTAGTTGCTTCCTAGGTTCATCATTTTCTCTGCCTGCTCAGCTGTAATCATAGCATCTATAATTTCGTCAATATCTCCCTCTAAAAAAGAATCCAACTTGTATAAAGTTAATCCTATTCTATGCTCTGAAACTCTTCCTTGTGGATAATTATAGGTTCTTACTCTTTCACTTCTGTCTCCAGTACCAACTTGACTCTTTCTGTCCTCTGCTATTCCCGCATTTCTTTGAGCCTCAGCTATTTCATAAAGTCTAGATCTTAAAACCTTCATTGCCTTCTCTTTATTCTTAAGCTGAGATTTTTCATCTTGACAGGTTACAACAAGTCCAGATGGAAGATGGGTTATTCTTACTGCAGAATCTGTTGTATTTACACACTGTCCACCATTTCCAGAAGACCTGTATACATCTATTCTTAAATCATTTTGATTTATCTCAACTTCTACATCATCAACTTCAGGTAATACTGCTACAGTGGCTGTAGAAGTGTGGATTCTTCCACTAGATTCAGTATCAGGAACTCTTTGTACTCTGTGAACTCCACTTTCGTATTTAAGTCTGCTGTATGCTCCTGCCCCTCTGATCATGAATACAACCTCTTTTAATCCACCAAGATCAGTTTCATTTACACTCATTATTTCAACTTTCCAACCACGCTTTTCTGCATACCTAGTATACATTCTACAAAGGTTAGAACTGAATAAAGCTGCTTCTTCGCCACCTGCTCCGCCTCTAATTTCAACAAAAACATTTTTCTGATCATTTGGATCCTTTGGAAGAAGTAATATCTTAAGTTCACTTTCTACCTTTGTTTGTTCCTCTAAAAGTTCCTTTAATTCTTCTTCAACCATATCCTTAAATTCTTTATCTAATTTATCTTGAAGCATTTCTTTGTCATTTTGAATATCTGTAATTACTCTTTTATATTCATTATATTTGGTAACGATTATCTCTAAATCGGATTGTTCTTTACAAAGCTTCTGCCATTCCTTTTGATCAGCCATAACTGAAGGATCGCTTATCTTTGTAGAAAGTTCCTCGTATTTTCCTTCTATAAAATCTAATCTACTAAACATTAATTATCACTCCGTATAAATATTTTCTTAATTTTCTATATCAACTTGTAATATAACATAGTTTTTGTGTATCTAGCAACATAATTATATATTACCAATAACAACTCTATCAAATCCAGCTAGATCTTGTAGAATATTAACGTTTTTATACGCGCTATACTCCATCAATTTTTTTACTTCAACTCCTTGATCATGACCAATCTCAAAGGCTAAAACTCCTTCTTTATTTAGAAGCATTAAACTTTGAGTTATTATTTCTTTATAAAAGTCTAATCCATCTTCTCCACCACTTAAAGCCATATAGGGTTCATAGTTTCTTACATCCTCCATTAAGGTTTCAATAACCTTTTCCTTAATGTAAGGTGGATTGGATACTATTATATCAAACTTCGCCTTCTCTTCAATGGCAAAATGGAGTAAATCACTTTTTACCACTTTAACTCTACCCTGGGATAAAAGCCTGTTTGCATTCTCACTAGTAACCTCAATTGCAGTTTCAGATAGATCACAACAGGAAACTTGCACATCTCCAAGAAAATGTGAAAGTGAAATGCCTATAGCACCACTACCGCAACAAACATCACAAATACTTTTAGCATTATTTGCTTTAGCTACTTGAAGAACATGTTCCACCAAGATTTCAGTATCAGGACGTGGTATAAGAACTCCCTCCCTAACTAAAAAGTCTAGGCCCATAAATTCACAATGTCCCAATATATACTTAACTGGCATTTTATTTTTCCTTAATTGGAGTAAAGACATAAATTCCTTTTCATTTTCCATAGTCACTTCATAAGACCTATTTGTAAGTATGAACAATTTATCAACTTCTAAAACCTTTTGCAATAAAAGTTGTGTATCTATCTTATAGCTATCTATTTCATTCTCCTTTAAAATCTTATAACCATTTACTAAAAGCTGAGTTATGTTCAAGTTATCACTACCTTATTTAAAATCAATTACCTCTGCTTCAACCGATACCTCTACTTCTTCTACTGGGTCTATGATTCCTTCTGCTACCTTTAATGATTTTATAGCTACTTCAAGTTGACTTAAATCTGGTTCACTAGTAGTTATTTTCTGTAGCATAAGACCAGGGTACGAAAGAACTCTTGATGAAAGGCTGTCACTTCTACCCATCCATTTAATTAACTCATAAGTTATTCCTGATATTACAGGAAGCAAAATCACTCTATACATTGTCCTCTGAAGTAATGATGTCCAGGGCGTAAGTGAAAATAGAATTATACTTACTATCATTACTAAAAACATGAAGTTAGTTCCACATCTAGGGTGAAGCCTTCCGAATTTAGCAGCATTTTCAGGGGTTAATTCCACATCATTTTCATAACAGAATATTGTCTTATGTTCAGCTCCATGATATTGAAACACCCTCTGAATATCCTTCATCTTGCCTATTAAAAAGATGTAGGCAATAAAAATAGCAACTCGAATTACACCTTCAATTATATGCAAAAATATCGTATGAGTTGAGAAGGCATTTTTAAAAAGGTTGGCTACAAAGGTTGGAAATATAAAAAACAACAAAACTGAAACCACAAGGGAAACTAATAATGAAATTCCCATCAACACATCAGTACTCTTATCTTTAAAAGTATTGGAAAACCATTTATCAAAACCTGTAGGTTCATCTTCCTCATCCTCAAAGAATGAAGCTGAATAATTTAAGGTTTTTACACCTATTATCATTGAGTCAACTAAAGAAACAAACCCTCTAACAATAGGAATTCCTAATATTTTATATTTTTTCGTAAGTGGTAAGATATCCTTAAAATCCACTACTATTGACCCATCTGGAGTCCTTATTGCAGTTGCTACACCCTTACTGCCTCTCATCATTACGCCTTCAATTACAGCCTGTCCTCCAACTGATTTAATATTACTCATATTTCCCCCTCCTCTTTTGGGACTATGTGACATTTCCTGCATCTTGCTTCATAGGATTCAGTTGCACCAACTAGTACAATAGGATCTGAATACTTTGCAGGTTTCCCATTTATTAGCCTTTGGGTACGGGTAGCTGGGTTACCACATACCATACAAATCGCTTGTATCTTATCTACAAATTCAGAAATAGAGGCTAAATTTCCCATGGGACCAAAGGGCTCTCCTCTAAAATCCGTATCTAATCCAGCACAAATTACTCTTTTATTTCTATCTGCAATATATGTCACTACATTAATTATGCCTTTGTCAAAAAATTGCGCTTCATCAATAGCAACTACATCTGTGTCTTCATCTAAAAGCCTTAAAATATCAGAACTATTTTTTACAGCTGTTCCTTCTTCTTTATCACCACAATGAGATACTACCTTATCTTTACTATATCTATTATCTATTTCAGGTTTAAAAACTTGTACCTTTTGCTTGGCAATTTTAGCTCTTCTGATCCTTCTAATAAGTTCCTCTGACTTCCCACTATACATTGGGCCAAAAACTACCTCAATCCAACCATGATCTTTAGGTCCGTACATTACTGTCACCTCCGAAAATTTCAACATATTCATTCTATCAAAAATACAGTAATAAATATAGTGTACTTTTAACCATTGACTATATTTATTTTTTTATGCTATAATCTATGGGTTGACAATATGTAAACAATATGATATTTAAGGTAGGTGTAAACAATGAGAAACGGCATACATCCAGAATACAACAGCGATGCTGTAGTTAAGTGCGCATGTGGAAATACTTTTACAACTGGTTCTACTCATAAAGAATTAAAAGTTGAAATATGCTCAAAATGCCATCCCTTCTATACTGGCAAGCAAAAAGCTGCTGCACAAGGTGGAAGAGTTGAAAAGTTCATGACTAAATTTAATATTAAAAGTGAATAATAACGGCATTGAATTTAATGGGAAAGATTACTTCTTTCCCATTTTTTTCGGTCTAATATCAAATAGATAAGACATCTTATCTATTTGATATTCCCACTTTATTAAACTGTTCTAAGAATTCATCATTATTTTTAGTCTTTGTCATAAGATTTATAAGTCTCTCTGTAACGCTGGCCACATTGTTTTCAGCATACATAATTTTTCTTATATTATACGCAACTTCATATTCCTTTTCAGAAAGAAGTAGATCCTCTCTTCTAGTTCCAGACTTGTAAATATCAATAGCAGGGAATATTCTTCTTTCTTGCATTTTCCTATCAAGATGAACTTCCATATTGCCTGTACCTTTAAATTCTTCAAATATCATATCATCCATTCTGCTTCCTGTATCAACCAAGGCTGTAGCAAGAATAGTTAAACTTCCGCCTTCTTCAATTTTTCTAGCTGCTCCAAAGAATTTCTTTGGCATTATAAGAGCGCCAGGATCTAGTCCACCAGATAAAGTTCTTCCTGTAGGTGTAATAGTTAAATTGTAGGCTCTAGACAGTCTAGTTAAGCTATCTAATAAAATAACAACATCTTGCCCCTGTTCAACCATCCTCTTAGCTCTTTCAAGCACCATGTAAGCAACCTTAGTATGGTGATCTGGTTCTTCATCAAAGGTTGAATAAATAACTTCTCCCTTGATTGAACGTTGCATATCTGTAACTTCTTCCGGTCTTTCATCAATTAAAAGAACTATAAGCTTTGCCTCAGGGTGATTTATTGATATGCTATTTGCTACTTTCTTCAAAAGAGTGGTTTTACCCGCCTTTGGAGGCGCAACAATTATACCTCTTTGACCTTTACCAATTGGGGATAATATATCCATTAATCTAGATGAAAGATCAAGTTGGCTATTCTCAAGCTTAAGTCTTTCATTAGGATAAATTGGAGTAAGTAATTCAAAAGGTTTTCTGCCTACAGCTCTTTCAGCATTCTCTCCATTTACCTTTTGAACATATAATAGAGCTTTGAATTTTTCTCCTTCTTTAGGAATTCTAACCTTGCCTTCAACCTCATCACCAGTTAAGAGATTGAATCTTCTAATTTGAGATGGTGATACATAAATATCATCATAACTTGTTAAGTAATTTTTTCCTCTTAAAAATCCGTAATTATTATTTTCAACTATTTCTAATACTCCCTTTGAAGTACCTGACTCATCAATTAATTCTTTTAATACCTCTTTTTTTTCTTCTCTTGAAATTTCAGTGTCTTTTGGAGTTTCCACCAAAGGTGCTGTCTCTATTTTTTCTGCCACAGGAATCTCAACTTTAACAGGTGTCTCTACTTTAATTGGAGCCTCTACTTTAATCTCCTCTTTCGCTTCTTCAACCTTTTTAGGGCTAATTTTCTCACTTAAAATAAGCCCATCTTTCTCGATGGATACTGGAGTCATCTTCTTTAACTCCGCAATTAATTCTAACTTCTTAAACTTAGAAATATTCTTCATTCCAAGTTCTTTTGCATGTTCCTTTAACTCAATTAAAGACATGCTTTCAAAATCTTTGTTCAACAAAAAATAAGCACCTCCGCACTATTCAATTTTATATTTAAATTTATATCATCTGGGAAAATTACATACGAATTTTTTGAAATGATACTTATATTATACCCTAAAAATTTTTTTTATTCAATAAAAAGAGTAAAAGTTCAGAACTTTGGCACAAATTAAAATTCTAGGTTATACTAAGGAATACAAGGGATAAAGAACCTTAAAGAAAATAACCCTAACATTATGACGTAAGGAGTGAAGAAATGAAGATAGGTTATGCATGCATCCCACTTTCTATTAATGCAAGTACCTCTAGAAGATTAATAATAAAAAATTTCGATTACACTAACTTCTTTACAACAACTGAGGCTAACTTAAAAGATCTAAAGTTAATTTTAGAACATAACAAAAGCAATAATATTTTTATGTTCAGAATTAGTTCTGATATTATTCCCCTTGGAAGTCATAAAATTAACAATATAGAGTGGTGGAAAGTTTTCAAAGATATCCTAGAAGATGCTGGCAAGTTTATTAATGAAAATAATATTCGAGTATCTATGCATCCAGGACAGTATACAGTTTTGAATTCAAACAGTGAAGAAGTGGTTGCAAACAGTATGAGGGATATCGAATATCATACACTTTTTTTAGATTCATTAAAGGTAGACTATACAAATAAAATAGTGCTTCATATCGGAGGTGTCTACGGTGATAAAAAAGCTGCTATGGAAAGATTCCTTACAAATTTTAAAAACTTATCCCCTTCAGCACAAAAGAGATTAATTATTGAGAACGATGATAAATCCTACACTATTAAAGATGTTCTTTACGTCAGTAAGAACTTAGGCATTCCAGTAGTTTTTGATAATCTGCATCATCTATTAAACCCTGAAGAAAACTTAAGTTTACAATACATCTTACAGGAAGTAGCCTCAACTTGGAGGAAATCCGATGGAGCTATGAAACTTCATTATTCTGATAGTTCAGGTTCTAAAAGAGCTGGTGCTCACTCAAAGTTTGTTTTTACAGAAAACTTTTTAGCCTATTATGAACAAGTTAAAAACTTTAATCCTGATATAATGTTAGAAGTTAAGGATAAAGATATTTCAGCTATAAAATGCCTCCAATGTATTGATTCAGTTCAAAAAGTACATACCCTCTATATTATGTGGGCAAAATACAAATATCTAGTTATGGAAAAAGATTATAAACTATATAAGGAAGGGAGTACTATGGTAAATTCAAAGTGTACCTTAACTGATTTTTACAAATTCATTGATAAAACACTAATGTTAACCTTAAGTGAAAAGAATTTTCTTAATACCGCGTATCATGTATGGGGTTATTTTAAAGATGTGGCCACCATAAAGGAAAAAGAACGATTCGATATGTACATAAATAATAAAGACTTTAATGAGAAATTCAAACTTTTTATATATAAATTAGCTTTAAAGTATAATACGGTTTATCTATTAGAATCTTATTATTTTCTGTACTAAGAGGACGTGTTATTGACAAACTTAAAGTGGATTACGAAATTTTCAAGAGCAGTGCTTTTATCCAACTTATCTATAAGTCAGAATGCTATCGCATAATTTTATGTAAAACAATTGACTGTCTCAAAATAAAATTAATTGTATTGGGGCAGTCCATTTTATATTTAAGAGTCAAATTAACTATATGGTGGATTCCTTAAACAAATTTCTTAATTAAGATAATTTATCGAAATACTATTTCCTGCGGTCTGGGATTTGATGTGACGAGATTATCCGAGAGAGCCTTAGAAAGACTTGGTTTCTGTTTATTAAAT
>JACMJL010000256.1 GCA_014380625.1 Clostridiaceae bacterium | reverse complement strand
ACAAGGTGCTTTTGAAAGAATATAAATGTTAAATTACAAGACCTGTTAGAATATTCTGATACTAATGTTAGCATATACCTATTATTTAAAGGTTACAAATATTATGGAATATTTTATCTGTTATCATCATATTATCTACAATTTTCCTTATATTAACAAATATGTTTTTAATCTTAAACACTTCAACATCAAACAATTCCATGTATGCAAATTTATAGTTTATGTTAACTGTACTCCTAATTAATAGAACAAATATGCTCATCTTGTAAAGTTTATATTAACAAAGAAAAATTTTATTAGTATTAAGTGCGTATTCCAGTCCATCCGGACGGCTAAACCGGAAACATGCTCCCGGAATACATAATTAAGTTCACAATATCATCCTTATGAAATAATAAGGAGATTGATTGTTTATGGACGATGTATTAAAAAATGTAGAAGCATTTTAACATGGGTTTAAAGGCATAATAGCTTTTTAAAATTATTGAATTAGAGTTGATTTAGTGGTTATTAATAAATGTTCCGAACTATCATTTTATTAACCATATCATGCTAAGACCTATAACATAAGAATTTCAATAAATGTGGATACTACTAATAATGAGATTTATTTACAGTAGCCATAATTATAGTCAGCTTAAGTAGGTGCGTTTATGTACCTTATAATATTATCAGTGACAGGTAAAGCTACAGATTCTACGAAGTCACCCTTTTCAGATAAGCTTATGATGAATATAACCAGTTTAATAACCAGTTCTGCAATTGGATACAATGCTTTAGGCACATCTTTCAGCATGAGAAGTGATTTGCATACTAAACTTGCAATGATTTCAAAGAATATATTTGATTATTCAAAAGAAGGTGGAAAAATAATGATTACACATAAATGGATGGAAGAGCCTCCTCAAAATACAATTTAAAAACATAACAGATATCAAATAGTAGTTCCTTTGATATCTGTTATGTTTTTAAATTATTAGCTTAACTTTATTATTTATCAATTAGTAGCTTTTATTTGAAGCCTCAGTTTATCAGAAATCATTGCAATAAATTCGCTATTTGTGGGTTTTGCCTTGCCACCACTTATCCTATAGCCAAATAAATTATATATGATATCAACATCTCCCCGGGAGGATGCAACTTCTATACCATGCCTAATAGCTCTCTCGACTCTACTTGGGGTTGTATTATTTTTTATTGCAATAGAAGGATAGAGCTCTTTTGTTACTGCACTTAATAAGTCAACATCCTTAACGACCATTTGAATAGCTTCCCTGAGGAATTTATATCCTTTAATATGTGCTGGAACGCCAAGCTGATGCATTATATCTGTTATCTTGACCTCTAGATTATTGGAAATTGAAAGTGATTTTTCATTTTTAAACTTCATCGTTGAATTCATTGGTGTTTCCACCACAGCTGAATCCAATGAAACTAACTGCCTTATTCGGTTACCTAAAACATCTAAGTCGAAGGGCTTAACTACATAGTATTCTGCACCTAGATTTATTGCTCTTTGAATAAATTTATCCTGTCCAACTGCTGAAAGAACTATTGTTTTTGGTAATTTTGTATTAGTCATAGAATTAATTTTTTCCATAACCCCAATACCGTCAAGGTTTGGCATAATAATGTCAAGGATTAATACATCGGGCTCACAATTAGCAACATGTTTTAATGCTTCAAGTCCGTCCCTCGCAATACCTACAACCTTAAAATCAGCCTGGTTTTCTAAGTACTCATTTAAAATACTAGAAAACTCCCTACTATCGTCAGCAATTAATACCTTGATTTTTTCGTTTCCCATTTGGAAACCCCCTAAATTATTGCTGATTATTAATTGGATAAACTTTAGCAATTCCTACAAGCGAATAGAAAGTTATCATGATTTCGTCATTATTATTTGGAAATTTCATAATATTCCCAAAATGTGCTTATATATCATATATTATCATTTTATGTTTAATTTTAATACAGTTTTCGTTATGCTTAATATGACATTATTATTGCATTTTTTAAATGTATAATTAATAAAAATGTTGATAATAAGGAAATATTGTTAATTTATGTATTCTTTTATCAGATTCTATCTTAAATTTTATTATTTCTAAGAGAGGGTTTTGTTGGATTCGTTGCTACACTCCAAAGTAAGGCACTAAAAAAGCACCTAGTTCTATTTTTAGATGCTTTCTTTGAGAATATAGGTAAGGGGGTACGTAAATAGCTGTTTAAAATTGAGTAAATGAATTATTATTACATTTATCTTAATATTATCTAAGTCACCTTACCTCTGTCTAATAATATTCATGTTATTTTTAAATGTTCTGGCATCATATTTTTTTAATATAATCTACTATTAATTCATCCAGGTATTTACTAATATTTAATTTAAACTCATTAGCATTTTCTTCATCAGTTGATATACAAATTTCATTTAAGGTATCTCTTAAATCATCAATTCTTCTTTCTAATATTGACAGTTGAACTTCTTTTAGTTTTAAATTATTCTCGGCATAGGTTAAATTTTTCCCGTTTATTTTTGCTTTATATAAGTTTGTATCAACATTTCCAATTATTTTTTCTACGTCAAATTCTTTGCTTTCTGTACCATATACTCCAAAACTTGCTGTTACTTTAATAATATTATTATCAACCTTAAACACATTGCTATTAAATTCGTTTCTTATTTTCTCAGCAACTTTGTATGCATCATCCAAACCCACATCATTTAGAACAATTAGAAATTCATCTCCCCCATATCTGCTAACCCAATCACTGCTTTTTCTTATAGAATCATTAATCAATTGTGTTAAACTAATAATTACTTTATCTCCGATAACATGTCCATATTTATCATTTATTTCTTTTAAATCATCAATATCTGCCATAATTAATGATACTGGCTTCTCTTTCACAATGCTATCATTTATATCTACAGGCAGTCTTTCATTTATATATCTTCTGTTGTAAATACCAGTTAATCCATCTCTAATTGAACTTTCATTCAATTTATTGATTAAATCACTAATATTAAGTTCAAGATTTGATTTATCGTCACAAATTTTTGCATTTTTCGATATATCTTTCAATATCTCGACTATGTAGGTTGTATTTTCAATATTTACTGGAGTGGCTGTTATTAAAAATACCTTGTCATTATTATATTCTATTTTAACAAATGTATCTTGCTCGGAATAGGCTCTCATAGTAATGCAATTGCTACAAAAGGAATTT
>JACMJL010000255.1 GCA_014380625.1 Clostridiaceae bacterium | reverse complement strand
TCACTCATTTTTAAACACTCCTTTTAGTTTACTTGCAAACACCTTGTGTTTACTACGTTTACTTATGTTTACATTTTACTATTAATTAGATACATAGTCAAGCATAATCACATCACGTACTTAATTTAAAGATAAATTTGTATACTTATTGGATTATAGGCTCAAATAAAAAACCAAACAAATGACATTTACATCAAATGCTTGGTTTTATTCAAATTAACAATTATCTGTTTTCATTGTTCTTTTATATCTGATATGTTTCTATTTAAATAATCTTCTATTTGAGCCTGTTTTATTCTCCAAATCCTACCCACCTTAAAAGCACCAAGCTCGCCGGCATATATCTTCCTTAGAATGGTTTCAGTTCTAAGCTGAAGATACTGCGCTGCTTGTTTTACAGTTAGTATGGAATTAGGATCTTTAGAGCTTAGATTTACACTAAAATCTTTAACCAGTGGAGTTTTATATGGAGTAGCTCCAGCTTCTTTAATTGGCGTAGCATTATGCAATATTTTCTTTGGTTGTTCTATAGTTGTGGAATTTATTGAAATTTCTTCGCAGTTCTTAAGATCAAGATCTGAAAGGTCACCAAATATAAATTCTTCATTTGTATCCAAAGTATCAACTCCTAGGTTTTGTATACTAATATTGATTTATTATGATTTAATATAACACTATTTATAAAATTAGTAAATAATGGTAAAAATTTATTTTTGTATTTACTAAAGAACATAGGTTCTGTATAATTGTAAATAACTGTAAGTTAATTGCAATTATTATCAAACTGCATTTACAAATAAAGTAAATGAATTAACAAGGAGATGTTTATATGGAATACGACAAGACTTTATATGATTTTTTTAGGAATGCACTAAAAGAATATAGAAAGAGCCATAGAATAACACAAGTCCAGGTCGGTACTGCTATTGGAAAATCTTCATCCTATATAGCCGATATTGAATGTGGCTTTAGAATTATCGATTATCCTAAAATGTCAGCTATAACAGAAATCTTTAATCTAACAGTGGAGGACTTTATCTATATAAATGATATGAAAATTCGTGAAGAAATAGAAATAAATGACTTTAAAAATTAGCTAGAAGAACATGGGCTAATTTATTTTAGCGCTTAATTCCAGACCTCACCTCATCCACTAACTTCAGGGGTGCCTCGACTAGACTAGCCAGCCAGCTCTTGGCAATCATCATAGTTGCTAGACTAATCTCTCCTCTGGGAAGGCCGCGAGACTGGCAATCTATGTGGCAATTCTTTGGGGTCGCCAGACTCGCTCTTTGCCTTGGTATTCCACTCCTGTCCGGAGGATCCTCCAATTAATACGCGTAAATCACAAATTCAACTTCTTACCAAATTTTATCATTACACATCAAATAAATATTTATAGAAGATATTTTAATTCTTCTATGAGTATATGATGTTCTATCAACTCAAACATAATCTGATTATTCTCCTTTAGTTTACAATTTATTTAATATATATTACGTTTGGTTATCTCTTCATTGTCAATTTATGTTCTATGTTATAACAATGTATTGTATAATGAGTTGATAGTCATATAATGTTTATGCTGATTACTAGGAGTAAGTTAGTATATTCAACGTTTTGGGCGTCCTTATTTAGAGGTGTACAAGAAATAGCTTAATAGGTAAATTAATAAAAAAACATGTGGTAGCTAGAATTATTTAACAATCAATAAAGGAAGACTCCTACTCAATTTTCATTAATATATTAAAAACTCAAATACATAAGTTTAAAACATATTAAAGATATGGATGTGATAACTTGCTTAATTCAAATGGGAAGAAAATATATTTTAAAAATATGAAAAAGTATGAGCCGGTTAGAATTGAACTCTACTGTGAATTGCCTAAACAAATTGAAGAATTAAATTTAATTAGTAAGAAGTTAGTTGAAAGTGAAAGAAGGTTATCAAAATCTCAGGAAATAGGAAACACTGGTAATTGGGAACTAGATTTAGCAACAAATAAAATATGGGCCTCCAGGGAAGCCTTCTTGATTTATGGATTAACAAGTGAGGATGGGAATTTTCCTTTTAAAGA
Source organism: Clostridiaceae bacterium (assembly GCA_014380625.1). Classification (GTDB taxonomy): domain Bacteria; phylum Bacillota; class Clostridia; order Clostridiales; family Clostridiaceae; genus JACMJL01. The sequence continues at coordinate 1,251 of JACMJL010000255.1, read as the reverse complement.
TATACAAATGATGGTTGTAAAAGAGGATAGAGCCAAATTAGATAATGCCTTAAAGTTATTAGTAGAAAATAACTTAAAATATGATGTTGAGTTTAAAATATATAATGCTACTATCAAAGAAGAACGTTACATTCACTCGATTGCGGAACTGGAATATGATGAGAGTGGAAAGCCAATTAGAGTTTTAGGTGTAATTCATGACATTACTATGTCCAAAAAAAATGAAGATATTATTAAGCATATGGCTTACTATGACGACTTGACTGGACTGCCAAACAGGGTATTCTTTTTTGAAAACTTAAAACATGAAATTGACATTATTAAAGAGAATGGAAATAAGATAGTCATCTTATACATTGATATGGATAATTTTAAAATGATAAATGACTCACTTGGTCATGCATTTGGAGATAAGCTATTAAAAGAAGCAGCACTTAGATTAAAAAAATGCATGAGAGAATGTGATACTATAGCCAGGATAAGTGGTGATGAGTTTACAGTACTTATTAAGAATATTCATAGTGTAGATGAGAGCTTACCTATAATTAATTGCATATTGAAAGTGTTTAGTGATTCTTTTAATATTGGCAATAGCTCTATTAATATGACTTCAAGTATTGGAGCTTCAGTATTTCCTAATGATGGAGAAGTGGCAGAGGATCTTATTAGAAGTGCAGATATTGCAATGTATAAAGCTAAGAATACTGGAAAATGTTGCTACCAATTTTTTAATATTGGCATGAAGCATGAACTATTAAGAAAACTAAATATTGAAGTATTACTTAGAAAAGGAATTACAGAAAAAGAGTTTGTTTTATATTACCAACCTCAGTTTTATGCTAAGACAAAGGAGCTTCGTGGATTTGAAGCACTGCTTAGATGGAATAGTTTTGAGCTAGGATTTTTAACTCCTGCTGAATTTATACCAATAGCAGAGGAGACGGGATTAATATCTATAATAGGTGAATGGGTAATAAAAGCCGCTTGTGAATTTTCCCAAAAAATTAGCAGACTTTATGGATGTAATGTTATTATGGCTGTGAATATATCTCCAATCCAATTAAAGCAAATTGATTTTTTTGATATTGTTACAAGAATTATTGACAAATCTGGAATCAATCCATCTAATTTAGAAATAGAAGTTACCGAAAATATCTTTATTGAAAATTTTGATTTAGCACTCCAAATATTAAATGACTTAAAAAATTATGGAGTTAGAATTGCTTTAGATGATTTTGGAACCGGATATTC